>JAGNKU010000013.1 GCA_017999985.1 Phycisphaerae bacterium
TTGGGGGTGAAGACCAGGCTCTGGTAGTCGAGGTCGTTGTCGCCGCTGAAGAGCTGGGTGAAGAAGTCGGGCACCTCCGGCGTGGTGAAGCTGTAGCAGGTCGGATCGATCGTGAGATTGCCGGCCTGATCCAGCGCCTCGACCTTGAAGTAGTACGTTGTGCCATCGGTCAAGCCGGTCAGGCTGATCACGGGCGCCAGTTCATACATCGCCGCGCTCACACTGTTGTTCAGGGCGCTGCAGCTCAGACCGTAGCGCACCGTGGCGCGCACCGGCTCGTCGGCTTCCAGGGTGACCTTCGCGGAGCGTGGCTGCAAGTCGAGCGACTGCACACTGAAGATGACTGGCGGCACGCAATCGACGTCGGCCGTATCGGTCACCACGACGTTCGTGCCGCCCAGACCGTCGTCCGCGTCGACATAGGTCACCGTGATCGTGTCGCCGTGGGCCAAGAGCAGCGCCCCGGCGCCCGCGGTCGGGCTGCCCTCGATCGTGCCAACGAACGAGGCCGTGCCAACGCCGGTCTCGGTGAGCAACACGCTCTCGCCCGCCGGCTCAGACGTGGATTGCACGGCGACGGTGACGGTCTCGATGACGTCGCTGTCGGTGTTCAGGTCGCAGTCCAGGACGTGCACCTCAATCGTGCTGGTGCAGGCATAGAGTCCGCGATTGAGCCGGACCGAACCGGCTGACGAGCAGGGGCTCACGCCGGTGACCACGAGCGCGAAATCGGCGTCAAGCGCGGGCGTCTCCACGTGGCTGTCCTGGTTGATCTCCTCCGCAATCACGCGGACGACCCAGAGCCCGCCAACGGGGTTCTGCACAAAGACGTTTTCCACGGTATCGACGTGGTTGGCCGCGCCGCCGGCGGTTGAGTAGTTGCCGACCAGCAGCCCATTGTTACCCCAGTAGATCGTGCCGCCCGGGGCGACGACCTGCAGGGTCAGGTCGTTGATGCGCGCCTGCGACGAGGACGGCACGCCGGCCGGATCGGCGTAGACCAGCGTGGCCCGGAACTCGGCCTCGCCCGGTTCGACGTTCAGGGCGTACTCCATCGTCTGCAGGTTGGTGAGCAACTGTGTTTCGTTGATGACGAAGGTCTTCGCGCGCTGATCGTACATCCGCTGCAGGTTCGGGAAGCCCCAGCCCTGGTGCGTGCGCGTCAGGTCGTGGCTGGTCCCGCTGAACGGGTACGACCGGGCGTTGTTGATCATCATCGCCTTCGCCGTCGTCATGTGGCAGCGGTTGTCGAACACCGTGCCTTCCGGATCGACCGCGTTGTTGAACAGGCCGCTTGCCCACATCTGGAAGAACAGGCCGACGTGGCCGGCGATGATCGGGGTGGCGCCGCTGGTCCCACCGAAGCTGGTGGTGTAGGCGGTCGAGCTGCCGCTGGTCGTCGTGAGAATGTCGTCATAGAAAGCGCACAGATCCGGCTTGATGCGGCCGTCGGCAGCTGGCCCGATGCTGGCGTCGCCGCACCAGCAGTCATTGGTCCAGTTCTGGTCGTCGTAGTGATTCACGCCGCCGCCGGAGATGATGTTCTTCGCCCAGGCCTCGGGGCGCGACGACTGTGTGCCGAGGTTGGACTGCGACTGGCAGTGCACGACGTCGAAGTCGAACAGCATGTCGTCTGTGTCGGCGGAGATCGTGGTGTAAGTCGTGACCTGGCTGCTGCCAACGCTCGACGTCTCGAAGACGCAGAAGTACGGGGCCTGCACCTGTGCGCTGGTGTGATTGTAGCGCGAGGTGCCGGTCATGCCGACGTAGTTGTAGTCACCGACAATGCCCTGGCCGGCCGGGAGCAGGCCGCGCGCGAGCGCGTTGCCCGTGCCGTCGCCAAACACGATCCCGGACGTGGAGGCGCCGTGCGAGTCCGAGCCGGTCTGGCCGTGCTGAATCAGCGGCCGCGACTGGAAATCGACGTGACCGAGATTGAAGCCCGCGTCGAACACCTCGCCGCGCACGCCGAGGCCGTTGAAGCCGGCCAGAGTCTCGATGTAGTTCGCCCCACCGAGCGCCCGCGCGTTATTCATGTCCTTCTCGAGCGGGCTCCACCGGTCAATAAACAGCACTTCGTCCCAGCGGGCGACCTCACACACCTGGTCCGGCGTCAGCGTCGCGACGAGCAGGCGCTTGCCGAAATCGGAGCAGTCCACGTAGCCGCCCAGGGCGCGGATGCGCTCCGCCACGGCGAGTTTCTGCGCGGCGCCGCCCTCGAACACCTGGATGTTGCAGCGCAGCACACCGCCGTCTTTCTCGGTCGCCGGGCGCTCGAACAGCGTCTCGTCCAACCGATAGGCCGGGTGATAGGCGCCGACCCAGCGCACGTACGGCAGGGCCGCAACCGCGTCGCGCACTGCCGGGCTCATCTGCACGATATGGGCATGGTTCGCCATGAACTGGCGGACCGTGCCGCCCAGGGCCTCGATCTGCGCGCGGAACTCGGCCAGCGGCTGGGTCACGAACTGCACGAGGTACAGGTTGCTGTCCGCCTCGGCGGCCAAGCCGCCGCGCGGCGCCGGCACGCCCCACGCCGGATCGAACTCGCCGTGGCGCAGCTTCAGCACGTAGGACGTTTCCGTCACGCGCTCGACGCGCTGGCCGTCCAGGCTGATCGCGTAGCAGGGCACCGTGCCGCGGGTCGACACTTCATCCCACAGCACGAGCAGCGCCGCGCTGCCCGGCACGGGAATCACGCGGGCATTGCGCGCTTCGCCGGCGGCGGTGTGAAACGGCGGCTGACCGGCCAGGGCCAGCAGCGTTCTGTGCGCAGCCCGCTGGATCTCCAGCGCCGCCCCCGGGGCCTCATCCGGTGCGCCCGCGAGGCTGACGGGCGCCGCCAGAAACCAGCTCATCAGCAACCCGACACCCAAGCCACGCCGAAAAATCGCTCGCATGTCCCGTCTCCTGGAATTCTTCGATGTCATACGCCTTTCGAGAACCCGCCGCGCTACGGCGGACCGGGTCCCACTCATGCAGGAGGTGATGCCCAGTGCGGCAAGCCAGCCCAGCGCACGATGCAGTCATCTGGCGACGACGAACATCCGGCGCCAGGCACCACTGCTTCCACGATAGCAAGCCGCCCGTCGCGAATCAACGCGATGTGCGGGGGGGCGGCGCTGGCCGGCGGGTCCCGGTGCCGCGCGGCCGACCGTCACCGGGGCTCAACGGCCCCCGCTGAGCAGCAGGACGAAGGCGTTGATGTCCGCGAAGTTCGCGGCCCCGTCGCCGTTGACGTCCCCGTTCAGCCGGATGCAGTCCGGGAACGCGTCCAGGTAGCCGTCCGGGTTGCTCATCAGCAGCACAAACGGGTTGATGTCGCCGAAACTGACCAGCCCGTCGCAGTTGACGTCGCCCGCGTGCCATTCGCAGGGATCCGGGACGAGGTTGCCGTTGTCATCCGGATACCAGCCGTAGAGAATCTCGCATTCGTCGGGGGTGCCGTTCGCGTTGCAGTCGCCGCTGGTGCCGGCCGCCACGTCGCACTCGTCGGGCACGCCGTTCTCGTTGCAGTCCACGCTCCAGCCTTCGTAGATGTCGCATTCGTCCAGCCGCCCATCGGCGTTGCAGTCGCTGCACCACGCGCTGCCGTCGCAGTTGGCGATGTCCTGGTAGTCGGCCACGCCGTTCGCATTGCAGTCCGGGTCGTCCAGGAAGTCGAAGTACATCGTCGCCGCCGATTCGCTGATCGACGAGATGTACAGCCCCGACGACTCCCCGCTCCACCAGTTGGTGTTCGGGTTCGTGTCGGGCGTGCACTGCGTGTACGTCGGCGCCGCCCACAGGTCGGTGCTGTCGCCGTAGTTGCGGTAGCGCTCAAGGTCCCACGCGCCGTCCGCCTGTACCAGTGTGACCTTGTAGTGCAGCGTCGGCGTCTGCTGCTGGTTATTGTTGCTGCCCTGCGTATCGACGTGCCAGATAGCCAGACCGGCGTCGGGCAGACCGGCGTCGCGGCCCAGGCGCTGCCGGTTCTCGATCAGGTAGTACTCGTTGCTCAGCGTCGGGTGCGGGTACTTATAAATCGTGCTGCTGCCGTACTCGGCCGGCAAACCCGTCACCGGCGTGCTTAGCAGCACCGTGTCCGTCCAGCCCGCGATCATCTTCATGTACGCGCAGGGCTCACACGGGTTCGTATCGGTCGTGCCGTAGCACATCAGGCAGAACTGGCCGACGCCCGACGAGTCGTAGTCGTAGTCGTACAGGTCCGGCCAGCCCATCAGCATGTGCCCGTTCTCGTGGCAGAACGTCGCCAACCGCAAGGCGCTTTGCATGTCGGTCATCTGGTAGCGCTGGGTGCAGACGCCATCGGCGCAGTAGCTCAGCCAGCCCGCGTGCGGCCAGAGGCCCTTGGCCCAGGCGCTGTTGCTGTAGCCGGCGTAGAAGCAGTTCAGCGCGTCCACGACGCCGTTGCCGTCGGCGTCGTAGGCGCTGAAGTCGAAGCCGGAGTTCTCCAGCGCGTTGAGCGCCTCGACGATCAGCTCGCGCGCCCGCTGGCCGTACTGGACGTTGGGGTCGTTGTAATACGTCTTGGGATGGAGCGCGCGGTAATACGCCGCCGGCACGAAGTTCGTGTATGTCAGCAGCCCGTTGGACACATCGTAGAAATAGTCGCGGACCGAGCCGTTGTTGCCGTTCAGGTTGTAGCCAACCTGGTTGCAAAAGTTGTTGACCGTCGCGGGCGGGATCGTGCCCACGTCATCCGAGAAGTCAATAATCAGGCAAATCCCCTGCACGCTGCCGGTCGTTGGGCCGCGCATGTCCGCCCGCTGCGCCGGGGGCGCCCATGGCCCCTCGGCCTGCAGGCGCTCGAAGGCCTCGCGCGCCGCCCGGGCCTGCGCTGCGACCGCCTCCGCCGTGATACGGACGTGCGGCACCAGCCCCAGCGCCGCCGGCGAGACCGTCCCCACGACTACGCCGGTCGAAACGAGCGAACTGGCGTCGTCCGCGAGGATGGCGTAGCAGATGTACTGGGTGTCCGGATCGCGCACGAGCGTGTAGCCGTCCAGCGACTCGACGACGGTGTAGAACTCATCGCCCCAGATGCGCACCTGGAGCGTGGTGCCGTCCGGTTGGCGCAGCGGCAAAACCTTCCCCAGCACGACATCGGCGCGGGCCGCCGGGGCGAACGCCGCCAGCACCACCAGGCTCAGCAGAGTCGAACGGACCACACGGGCAAACAACATCAGACAGCCTCCTCGGCAGGCGCATAGAGCAACCTGGGCGGGCGGGGCGAAACTGTCGCCCGCCGGGGCATCGACTTGGCCACCGCCCACGTCGCCGACCTGATCAATAGTAGCACCCTGGCCACGGGACCCCCAAGCTCCCCGCAGTCAAAACCCTCCCGGCGTTCCGATAACGCGAATCGGCCCCGGTCCGGCGTCCCGAGCTCCATCACGACGGCCCGCTGGTCAGCAGTGTCACGAACGGGTTGATATCGCCAAAACCGAAATCCCCGTCGCCGTCAATATCACGGTTCGCGAGCGGGCAGTCCGGGTACAGCTCGGCGTAGAGCGGCGGATTGCTCAGCGCCAACACGAACGGATTGATGTCGCCAAAACCCACCACACCGTCGCAGTTCAGATCGCCCACGAGCACGGGCACCGGCACGTACACCTGCCCCTGGACCGTGCCGTAGACATGCAGCGTAGCCAACGTGGGGTTGTTCGGGTCGAGCGGCGACGTCATGTCCAGTTGCGTCATCAGCGTCACGACGCGGTCTTGGCTGGTCACCTGCCCGTCGAACTGGTCCATGGTTTGCGTGCCGCCGTTGGCCAGGTCCAGCGTGGCGCTGCACGGAAGACCCGCGCCCTGCAACGCGATGCACGGGATCCCCGCGGCAGAGTAGGTCACCGTGCCCGTGGAATCCGCCGGCACATTGGCGAACGCGAAACCGCCCGCCACTACCGCCACCGGGCCCAGCGGCGTTTCCGGATGCGCGTAGTGCACCGCCAGGCCGGACGAGTCGGCGGTAAAGCTGCCGAGGAAGCCCCAACTGAGGTACCAGTGCATGCTTTCATCGAGTTGCAGGTCAAAGTCGTGCAGCGTGATCTGCGTGGGGCTCGCGATGGCGTCGAGGTCAATCCGCACCGTGCCGCTCACCGGCGACGAATCGGTGGTGCACGATCCCGAGATGCAGAGCTCGAAATTCAGTACCGACTGGCTCGGATTCACCGGCACGTCGAACGGCGCCGCCCAGGCCGTGGTCAGGAACAGGGCACCGCTCATCACAAGGGCAGTTGATCGAAACATGGTTTGCGCTCCTCTCCGATCTTTGGTTCCGCACCACACCGGGCATGGGCCGCCGATGGGCACCCATATTCTAACACAATTCCGACAGACGCCTCAGGGCGTGCCGCTCAGCAGCGTCACGAACGGGTTGATGTCGCCAAAGCCGACGCTCCCGTCCCCGTTGATATCCGCCAGATTCCGGTCACAGCCAGGGAACTGCTGCGTATACGCGACCTCGTTCGCCAGGGCCAGCACGAACGCGTTGATATCGGCGAAGTCCACCGCCCCGCTGCAATCCAGGTCACCGACGAGCCCGGTGACGCGCAGCCGCCAGGTCACAATTCCGTTGCCAATCGCGTTCGTCGCGCGGATGCTGACCGTGTACGGCGTCGCCGCGTAGCGCGGGCGCGTCCAACTGACCACGCCGGTGGAATGATCAACCTGCATCCCGTCCGGCCCGGCGTCCAGCGACCAGTTCAGGATCGGATTCATGCAGGGTGCATCGACGAGCTGCGGCGTTGGTCCGGTATAGGGCAGCGTGTGCGGCGTCAGTTGGTCCGCGATTGGCTGGATGCGCGGTACGCCCTGATCGACGCCCAGGAACAGGAATTTCGTGGTTGTGCCCGAGCTGTTCGTGGCCCGGACGATGAGCGTGTAGAGAAAGGCGGAGCGAACCGGGTTCAGCCACGAGATCACGCCCGTATTCGGATTGATCATCATCCCCGGCTCCGGGTTGTCCAGGCTCCAGGTGATGGGGGCCATATTGAGCGGGTGCGTGACGGTCGGCGTCGGGCCGGTGAATGGCTCGCCGCAGCGCGCGATGACTTGCCCAAGCTCGTTCATGACGGGCGCCAGCCGGGCAATCGTGAGCGGGCTGCAATAGCAGTGCGTGTTGTTGTCCTCGTATTCCTCGGCCACCTCGTCCAGGTCGTCGAAGATCGAGCCCACGTAGTACGTGCCCGCGGCGATGTCCGCCGGCATGTCCGCGTCCACGTCAACTTCGAACCCGTCGCCATACGCCAGGTCCCAGCGCAGATCGCCAAGGGACGTGTCGCCGGTGTCGATCACCGCGTCGGTCGAGAGGTAGAAACCTTGCCGGACGTTGAACACGTTGGCGTTGCCGTAGTTCTCGATCACCGAGCGCAGCGTCAGCACCTGCCCGGGGTAGATGCTGGTCGGCGTGAACGTCGCGGGCATGGCCTTGCCGACGATCGCGCTGCTGGCGAAGCCCGGGTTCGCCAGGTCGACTACCGTCTGGCTCTGTCCCGAATGCGGATACAGAAAGCGTGTGCCGTTGCGGTCGTCGGCGTGGACTTCAACAATCCCCTGGTCGCCGATCGAGCCGCCCGCCGGGTAGCGCGGGTTCATCGTGCCGATGAACCACGCCGTGCCCGCCGGCTCCGTTCCGATGGGATCGTGTCCCAGGCCCAGTGCGTGCCCCAGTTCATGCGTCGCCACGAGGTAGAAGGAGTAGCCGTACAACGTCGGATTGGCGACGGCTTCGCAGCTCGGGTTGGTGTCGAGCGACCAGCCGGCGCCCGCCGGGTAGTCGGAAAACACCATGTCCATGTCGTACCACTCGGCGCCGTAGTTGACCATGTAGGTCACGGCAAGCACGCCCGGATCGAGTTCGTTCGCATCGACCGCCGTCGTGTCGCAGTAGCCGTCATAGGGGTCAATCACGGGATCGAAACTGAGGTTCTGGTAGTAGTAGTGGAAATCCCCCGACGGCACCAGTACCCACAGCCCCATCGCCGCACGATACAGCACATCCGTGTCGCTACCCGGCGGAAACGTCGAGGCGGACAGGTACCTGAGACTCAAGTTGTTCGCCCAGGTGACGACGTAGCCGTTGAGCTGGAAAAAGGAGAAGCCGCGCGCTACCGGATCGGGCGCGATCAACAGGCCCGCGAGAACCAACGGCAGAGCCAGCCAACATCGGCGCGTGCTCATGGGTCGGCCCTCCCGGAACCAGGCGGACCGCCGGCGTCCATCCGCAGCTCGCCGGGCTGGCGCGTGGACTGCCGGGCGGACACCGCCTGCCGCGCTTGTTCCACGCGTCCTGTCCCACCGCTCGACGCCGCGCGCTGCTCGGCCAATCGCAGTGGCACGGACCGCTGCTGCACGAGGGCGGGCTTTCCCGCCGGCCCGGCCAGTGCATGCGGGCGGCTCTGCGTCAATACCGGTCGCAACAGCGCCAGAAATTCGTCGTAGGCCAGCGGCTGGGCCGGCGGTTGCGCCGCGGGTACCCGCACCCGCAACTTCTCCAACCCTGCCAGCCGCGCCGCTGCATCCGACTGCGCCCCCGGGGCCAACTGCATGAACCCATCCGCGTCGAACCCCGCGACCGGCTGGCCGACGGCGTCGTACACGCGGGCGACCCCATCCGGGCTGGTCTGCACGCGGAACGCTCCCTGTGCCAGCCCGACGACGGGGTACGTCTTGTACTCTGGCAGCAGGAACAACACCCACTTGTCGCCGACCGCAAACACCGGCGTGTCCGCCAGGCGCAGCGTCAATTCACCCACCGTGCCGCCCGGCACGAGCAGCACGAACGTATCCCCGGAATCCGCCAGCTTCCCCTTCAAGTACTCGACGTGCTCAAACACGACCTCGGTCTGAATGCGCCGCGGACCGTCGGCCCAGTGCGGTCGCACGGACGCGACCTCGCCGACGATGACCTGGCCGGCATGGTCGGCCAGCGTCGCCAGCGACATGGGGATGACGCTCGACGCGCTGGCCGGCGCGACCAGCATCAGCACCGCCAGCACGCCGGCCACCCGGGTCGTGCCGTGGCCCGGCCGCGGCGGCAAGATAGACACCAACATGAGAGGTCGTCCTCCATGATACGTGTACAGGGACCAGCCGGGCGCGCCACCGCGCCAGCAGGCGCATCGGCGCGCCGCCCCCACGGTTTCAGCTTCAATTCTAACAGGCGCGAGCCGCCGGCCGGCGCGAAACAGGGGCGGTGCCGGCCCGCCGCCAGACCCGTGCCATTATGGGGCGTCGTGGCCGCCCACCCGCACCATGCGGCCAACCGCCGCGGCCGTCGGATAACCGCAGAGCCCACGCGGATACCGCCGAAGCAGCCGGCACTTGGGCGACCAGCCTACCGGCTTGAGCAGAGGCAAACGCAAACGGGAGAGACGAGCTTCCAGGACCGGGCTGCGGAGGAGAGCCGCCCGCTCGCCGGATCGACCCGCAGCAGCACGATCTCGTTCGAGTTCTGGTTCGCCGCCAACAGCCACTTCCCTGTCGGGTCCAGCGCGAAGCTGCGCGGCGTTTTGCCGCCGCTCGGGACCCACTCGACCGGCGTCAGCGTCCCGTCGTCCGGATGGATGCTCAACACCGCGATGCTGTCATCACCGCGGTTGGAGGCGTACAGGTACTTGCCCCGGGCGTCCACCCGGATCTCCGCGGCGAAGCTCTTGCCGCTGAAGTCCTTGGGAAGCACCGAGATCGTCTGGCGCTCCTGCAGCGCGGCCGCGTCCGCTGCGTACGCGAAGACCGCGATTGTGGACGCCATTTCATTGAGCAGGTACACGAACTTCCCTGATGGCGCGCAGGCGACATGGCGCGGCCCGGCACCCGGGCTGGCGCTGGCGTACGCCGGCTGGTTGGGCGTCAGGCTGCCGGTGCGGTCGTCAAACCGGAACACGAGTAGCTTGTCGAGCCCGAGGTCGGCCACGAGCGCGACGCGGTTATCCGTCGTCACCTGGATGGCATGCGCGTGCGGCCCCGCCTGGCGCCGCGGGTCCACGCTGGAGCCAGCGTTCTGCACGAACGCGGAGTGCGGGCCGAGCCGACCGTCTTCGCCGATCGGAAACACGGCGCAACTGCCGCCACCGTAGTTCGCCACCAGCAGATAGCGGGCCGAGCGGTCCAGTGACAGGTGTGCCGGACCGCGACCGAGCGAAGCGACTTGCTGCAACAACTGCAATTGGCCGCTCGGTCGTTGAATGGCGAACACGCTCACCGCGCCGCTGGGCTCGCCCTGGAACGTGTTCACCTCGTTCACCGCGTACAGGAACCTCCCCTGTGGATCAACGGCGAGGAACGACGGGTTCTCAGTCGCGGCCACGAGCGCGAGCGGACCTGATTCACCGCTGGCCGGGTCGAATCCGCAGGCGTAAATACCCTCGCTGCCCTTGCCCGTGTAGGTCCCGACAAACACCAGGCACTCGAAGTCGCGGGCTGTCGCGGCCGCGGCCGGCAGCACAACCAGCAGCCGCCCCAGCAGCCCCACAACTCGTCGCCAACTCAGCCCCCCCGTAAATCGACCCAGCTCACACATGCGGATGCTCTCCAGCCACCACGCCGCCGCCAGCTCCCGCGCACGGGGGCGACTCGTCGCGCGCAGGGCATCCACCCGACCCATTCCCAACGCCAGCGCTGCGGCAAGACCGGCCGGCTCAGGCCGACGCGCCCCCGCTCAACAGCAGCACAAACGGATTGATGTCGCGGAAGTCCACGACGCCGTCCCCGTTGATGTCGCCATTGATCGTCGGGCAGCCCGGGAATGTCGCGTGCCAGGCGTCCGGGTTGGTCAGCAGCAGCACGAACGGGTTGATGTCCCGGAAGTCCACCTGGCCGTCGCAGTTCACGTCCCCGCGCATGATCAGCGGCTCCCACACGGCGATCGACCGCGGCGCGATGCCGCCCGTGTCTGCGATCGGGCCATTCTGCGTGAACGAGCCGTTGGCATTCAGCCGGAACGAATAGACGCCCATGATGCCGTCGATGGCTGTCGAGTTGTCCGTGACGAAGAACAGGTCATCCAGGGTCTGCACGTCGCCCAGCGTCCCCTGCAAACCGACATCAAAAAAGTGGCCCGTATAGGTGAGATTCCCCGTGGCCGCATTGATCGCCGCTGAGCGCACCGTCGCGTCCGTGCCGTGGCCGACGAGCAGGTACGCGTCATCCGTGCTAAACGCCACGTTCGACGGCGAGCTGCCGAACTCCGGGAACGGCCAGCCCGCCATCGGCGTCAGAGTGCCGTCGAAGGCGATATTGTAGCCCAGCACCACGTGGGTGATCCCGCCCGCGGCGTAGAGCTTGGTCCCGTCATGCGACACGCCCAGCTCGAGCGCGTAGTACGAGCCGGTCGAGTCGATATCAACCTGGGTTAGCGTGCCGTCGGGCGCGATGGTGAACGTGCGGATCGTGCGCGCGGAGCCGGAGTCGTTCACGTACAGGAACTTGTGGCTCGGGTCGAGCGCCAGGTACGTGCTGAAGGTGCCCACCGGGGCCGTATCGAGCTCCGTCAACGTCAGCGTCTCCGGGTCGAACTGCAGGACGACCACCTGTTGCGGCGAGGCATCCGTGCGCGTGGTGACCAGCATGTCGTTCGTAATCCAGGCCACGTCCATCGGCGTGCCGACCACACTGAACGCCGCGATCTGCGTGATGCTCGCGTCCGCACCGACCTCGAAGAACGTGAGCTGCTCGTACGGATCATTGGTCGACGCATGTCCGGTGACCAGGTACAGCCCGTTGGGCGAAATGGAAATCTTGTAGGGATTACAGCCGGGGCAGGGCTCGTTCAGGTTCGGGCGCACGCCCGTGATGACCCGGTTCACGAATGACAGCGTATCGTCTGCGCGCACCGTGAACGCCGATACGCTGCCTTCCAGGTTGCCGTTGTTCGTCACGAAAATGGCGCGCTCGGCCGACTGTCCATGCGCGGCCGGGGGCCGGCCCAGGGTGCCCACGGCGACGACCAGGCCGGAAACAAGCAGTGTCTGCAGCAGTGTACTTTTCATGGCGTGCTCCTTCCCAAGTCGACTCGGCCAATCGATACGAGATGTCCGCCCGCGTGGCGGTAGCCTGCTTAGTCTAGCACGAACGGCGGGCCGGTTGAAGAGGCGCGGCCGGTGCCGGTGACGCTGCGAGGCGGCGGTCCGGCCGGCGCAGCCTACGTGCCGCTCAGCAGCATCACAAACGGATTGATATCGCCGAAGCCGACGAGGCCGTCGCCGTTGATGTCGCCGTTCTCAAACGGGCAGCCCGGATACGTCTCCTGCCACAGCACCGGGTTCGACAGCAGCAGCACGAACGGATTGATGTCGCCGAAGCTGACCAGCCCGTCGCAGTTCACGTCGCCGGTGAGCAGCACGATCTGCGGCAGCTCGGCCGCATCGAGCCAGGTGCCCAGCGGCCAGCCCGGCAGGCCGTCTTCGTCCGCCAGGAAATCCGCGATCATGACGACGCCCCACATGCCCGGCAGTTGCGGATACTCGAACGTCATCGACTCGCCCGGCAACAGCCGCAGGGGGGACACGTCGATCATCATCGCGGTCTGCTCCAGCGGCATGCCGATCAGCAGCTCATCCAGCATGATCGGCGCCGGCGTGAAGTTGAACCGCCGAACCACCCAGACCGCCTGCTCAGAGTTGTTGGTCACGCGATTCTGCACGTTGCCGGTGGCCAGTTGCCGCCAGGTCGTGCCGCTGACCGGTATCGTGGCAATCACCGTGTTGTTCTGCGTCCACTCGAACTTGAACGAGAGCGGCGTGAGGCCGCCGGCGAGCTTGAACCCGAAGTGCGCCTTGCCGCCAGGGTTCACCTGCCCGGGCCCGGGGCCCCACTTGATCACTGCGTTGTCGCCGTCCTGCGTCACGACGCCCGGCGAGAACGGGTTCAACACGCCGTTGTACAAGTCCGAAATGCTGCCGATGACCACGCCGCCCAGCGTGACCTTGAAGTCGTTCGCGATCAGTCCCGAGCGGTTCCAGACGTCGAAGTTGCTGAGCGAACCCTGGATAGTGGGGTAGCGCCAGACGTCATCCTTCAGAATATCGATATCAAGCTGGCTCGGCACGCGGCGCACGCCCTTCGGAAAGGCCGGGTTCATCAGGTCGCCCGGGTGCGCGCCCGGGTCCGTATGTGTGCCGGCCGAGGAGGGCGTCAAGGTGGCACGTGGCGTCCCGCCCGGCCCGCCGCCGGTGTACGTGCGCGGACCGGTGGGGTTGTTGGGATCGCTGGTCACGTTGCGGGCGAAGCGCGAGTTCAGCACCGTGAAGCCCAGGGCATGCGCGAGCTCGTGATTGACGATGCTGTACAAATCGTACTTGTCGGCCGGCACGTTGGGGTCAAGGCCTTCGTACCACGGAATCGCGGCGTTGCTGTTGATCGTGATCCGCGCCCCCGTGGGCCGACCGTCGGAGTTGCTGGCGAAATTGTCCGTCCGGCCCAGCGTCGCCCGGTCCTCACCCAGTGCCAGGCCCGGCTGCGTGAGCGCCGGCTCGACCCCGGGCTCCGGCGGGCGGAAGCTCGAGCCGAGGTCGGCGTTGCGGAAGCTGACCGTGACGACGTGCTCCGGCGACTGGTGCGGCAGTCGGGATTCCCACAAGGCTATCTTGGCCTCGATAACCGCTTTCTGCGCGTCGGTGACATTCGCGTCGTACGTTGGCTGAATGTCGACGCCCAGGAGCGCCGGGGTCAGACCGATGGCAAGTCCGACGGACAACACGCGCGCCACCCAGCGCGTGCCGCGCCCCAGATGTTTCGAACGGAACGACATGGCGATACCTCCTTCTCCGCCGGTCTTCGCCGGCCCGGTCCGACCACCGTGCCCAAGGATGTGCCGGCCGCGTGTCGGACACGCACTCATTGGCAGTGCCGCAAACGCCATGGGGCCCACCCAGCGGACCGGATGACTCTACGGCTTCAGCGCTTCTTCCAGGGACGGCGTGCGCAGGCTTTCGGCGGGCAGACTGCGGGGTTCCCATTCCCCGCCCGCCGGTCCGAAGTTCACGCGCCGCCCCTCCTCCCAGTAACGGCCGGCGTTGTGTTCGAACGCCGCCCGCATCGCCAGTTCGGCGACCAACCCCAGCATGATCGCGAAACAGCCCAGCAAGAAGAACATCACGCCGACGAGGGGCGCCTTGCCCCAGAACGCCGCCCAGGCGTCCTGCGAGTAGATCGCCTGCACCATCGCGAAGGCAAAGCACAGCAGCGTCGCCAGCCACGACCACTGCGTGATTCTGCCGAAGAAGTGCATCGGCTTCGTGCGGTATTTCTGCAGCATGCGCACCAGGATCAGATCGACCGCGACCTTGAAGATGCGCCCGTAGCCGTACTTGCTCTGCCCGGCCTGGCGCGGGTTGTGCTGGACGACGACTTCCTGGATGCGCGCCCCGTGCATCGACGTGTACACCGGAATGAAGCGGTGCATCTCGCCATAGAGGCGCGCGTCGCGGATCACGCTGGCGCGGTAGGCCTTCAGCGTGCACCCATAGTCGTGCAGCCGCACGCCCGTGATGTGCCCGATCAGCCAGTTCGCCGCGTGCGAGACCTGCGTGCGCAGCCAACTGTCCTTGCGGTCCTTGCGCCAACCGCTGACCACGTCGTAGTTGCCGCGCTCCAGCTCGTCGCACAGCCGCTCGATCTCTTCCGGCGGGTTCTGCCCGTCGCCGTCGAGCGGGACGATGATCGGCGCGCGCGACGCCCAGAAACCGGCCATCAGCGCCGCGGTCTGCCCGTAGTTGCGCGCGAAATGAATCACGCGCAGGCGCGCGTCGCGCGCGGCCACCTGGTCCAGCAACTCCCCCGTCCGGTCGCGACTGCCATCGTTGACGGCGATCAGCTCGAACCGCCGGCGCTGGCGGCTCAGCACGTCAAGAAAGTGCGGAAAGACGGTGGGGATGCTGGCCTCCTCCTGGAAGACCGGCACCACCACGGAAACCTCCGGACGCTCGGCCGAAATCGCCATGCGCTGGTTGTCACCTCGCCGCGGTGCACAGCCACGCGCGGTACAGTGCCGCACCGGCTTGTCGCACCGGAATCCGGGTATAGTATAGTGGCTCTAGGCGACGAATGCACTGCTTTCTCGAGGCGCGCATGACGAATCCGATCGACGTAGCCGTGCTGATGGGCAGCGAAAGCGACTGGACCGTGATGCAGGCGGCGGTCGCCACCCTCCAGGAGTACGGCGTCTCGCACGAAGCCCGCGTATTATCTGCCCATCGCACCCCAGCCGAAACCGCCGAGTACGTCCGCGGCGCCGACGCTGCCGGCACGAGAGTTTTCATCGCCGCCGCGGGGATGGCCGCGCATCTGGCCGGGGCCGTGGCCGCCCAGACCACCCGCCCGGTGCTGGGCGTGCCGCTGGCCGCCTCCGAGCTGCAGGGTCTCGACGCGCTGCTCGCCACCGTGCAGATGCCACCGGGCATGCCGGTCGGCACGCTCGCAATCGGCAAGGCCGGCGCCGTCAACGCCGCCCTGCTCGCCATCAGCATTCTCGCCAACGAGCGCCCGGAGCTGCGTACGAAGCTGCAGGCCGCCCGCCAGAAACGCGCCGCGCAGATCCTGGCAACCAAGCTCCCGTAGCCGCACTGCAACCCAGCACGCCCGGTCGCATTTTCGCCCATCCGTGCTACAGTTCCGCACATGGTGTTGCCGGGGAGCAGTCCAAAACCAGTGCAGCGTGCGCTCGACCGCGAGGATGTCGCCCACCGCGTCCCCGCGCCCCTGCTCTGGCCGACGCTCGCGCTGCTGTCCGGTGTCGGGCTGTCCGACGCCGTCGACCCGCTCCCCGCCGCGCTCCACACCGGCATATGGCTCGCACCGGCGACGCTCCTCGTTCTCCTGCTCATGCTGCGCCAGCGCCTCCGGCCAACCGCCGTGGCGGCAGGCGCCGCGCTCATTGCCCTGCTGGTCGGCTTCGCCCGACACCAGGGGCTCAGCACACTTCCGCCGCACCACATCGCCAATGCGCTGACCGACGAGCCCCAACTTTCACGCCTCGCCGGGCGCATCGTCACCACTCCCCTCGAGCGGCCGGCGCTGCGGCTCAACCCATTCCTGTCGTTCGACCCGTCGCCGCGCACGCAGTTCATCATCTCCGTCGACGAGCTGCGCAGCACCGACCCGCCGGTGGCAACCACGGGCCACCTGCGCGTGAGCATCGAGGCCGCGTCGCTCGAGCTGCGGCTCGGTCAGCGCGTGCAGCTCACCGGCAAGCTGTTTCGCGCCGCCGGCCCGCGTAACCCCGGCGAACTGGACTGGGCCACATGGTATCGCCGGCAGAATCTCGCCGGCGGCTTCTCCGTGGAGAGCGCTGCGCACGTTGCCGTGCTGCCCGACCCGCCCGGCCGCTGGCACCGCCTGGTCACCGCCCTGCGCACCACCGCGCAGCGCCTGCTCTTCGAACCCTACGCCGACGGGGAAACCGACGAGTCCACCCGCTTGCTCGATGTCATGGTCCTCGGTCAGCGCAGCCGGGCCGATCAGCAACTCAACGAGGCCTTTCTGCGCGCCGGCGGCCTGCATTTCCTGGCCGTCAGCGGCTTCAACGTCGCCCTGCTGGCCGGCTTCGTCTGGTTGGTTGTCCGGCGCTTCCTCCGCCGCAGCCGACGCGTCACCGCCGTTGTGACGATGATCGTCACGCTGGCATTCGCCGCCGTCACGGAACCCAACGCCCCCATTCTGCGCGCCACGCTCTGTGTGCTGCTGGCGGGGTGCGCGAGCCTGACCGATCGGCCATTCTGCGCCCTGAACTGGCTCGCCCTTTCCGCCGCGTGCATCGTGCTCTTCGATCCGCAGCAACTCTTCAACGCCGGGTTCCAGCTTTCGTTCGTCCAGGTACTGGCCTTGATCACGCTCGTGCCCCGGATTTACCGCGGGATGTTCGCCCGGCGTCCCGAGGATGGACCACCGCCCGAAGCGGCTACGCTGTCGGCGCTTATGCGGCTGTGGGCAGTGCACAGCACGGTCGGGCTCATCATTGTCTGCGTCTGTGCGTATCTGATCGCCCAGCCGCTCGTGCTCTACCACTTTGGCCACTTCGCGCCGTGGGGCTGGCTCGGCACGATCGTGCTGGCCCCGCTCGTCACGATCATCACCGTCCTGAGCATGTTGACGCTCGCGGCGAATGCGCTGCTGCCGCCGCTCGGCGCCGTGCTGGGCGCCCTGCTGTACGGCGTGACACGTTTCCTGCTGTGGAGCGTCGGATTGTTCGAGCAGCTTCCGTACGCGGCCATCGATTGCCTGCGGCCGCCGCTCTGGCTGGTGGGGCTGAGCTACACCGTCCCGGTGCTCTGGATCGCCTGGCCGGGTTTGTCGTCAAGCCTGCGACTGCTGCGTGCGTGGATCGACCGGCCCCAGGTTGTGCCGCGACTGCATGCGCGTATGCATCGACCGCTCGTCCGCCCGCGGTCCCTGGCGACCATCTGCCTTTCCGCCGTGCTCGTCGTATCGTGGCTCGGCTGGATCATCCTGCCCGCCAGCCGCGACACCGGCCACAGCCTGCATGTTCTGTCGGTGGGCAACGGCAGCAGCATGATTCTGACGACCCCCACCGGTGCCGCGGCCGTGTTCGACGTCGGCACCGACGCCAACTCCGACGCGGGCGCGATCGCGGCCCGCGCCCTGGTGGCGCTCGGCGTCCGGCGGGTCAACATCCTCACGGTCTCGCACGGCAACTTCGACCACTACAGCGGCCTGCCCACGTTGCTGCGCCGCGCCACCATCGACCGCTGGGCGACCAGCCCGTACTTCGCCGCGCACATTCCCGGCGACATACCACCGCCGGAGCGACTCCGCGCATGGCAGTCCTTCGCGGTAGGCGACGCTGGCGTGGATGTCCTCTGGCCGCCCGCTGACCTGGATGCCACCTGGGAGGAGAACAACCGCTCGCTGGTGCTGCGTGTGACGGTCGCCGGACGGACGTTCCTTCTCACTGGCGATTGCGAAGACGCCGCCCTCAGCGCATTGCTCGCCGCGGAGCGCGCCGGCCGGCTGAGCCTGCGGGCCGACGTGCTGATCGCCCCACACCACGGGCAGATCATCCCGGGGGCGACCGACGACTTCCTGGCCGCCGTCGCGCCCCAGACCGTGATCGTCTCCGCGCGCACGCCCCGCCCCAAGCTCACGGCCCTCGCGCAAGAGTTGCTCGGCCCCGGCGTGCGGGTGCTCATGACCGGTCCGTCCGGGGCCATTGCGGCTCGCGTCACGGCCGGCGGCGAGTTGCACGTGGAGACGGCATTCGCCCGGCCGTGAGCCCGCGGATGCACGCCGGTCCAACCGGTCGTTGTTTGCGCCCCCGCTTTACAAACAGCCGGAATTCGGCTTTGATGAGTACCGGCAGATAGCCAGCGACCAATTGCAAGGAGGCACGCAAATGAAGTTCTGGCACGTGGGCATCATCAGTTTCGCATTGTTCGTTACCGCCTGCGCGAAGCAGGAACCGGCGGTGGTGACCGCACACGAAGAGACGCCCGACACGGCCCTGACGGAGATGGACGCACCGCCAGCGGCGACACCCGATCCATACGCGACCGATCCTTATGCGCGCGACACCGCGCCCCGGGCGCAGGACAGTCGCATGACCGAATTCGGCGGCCGCGAGACCAAGCTCATCGCCGCCGGCGGAGAGACCCGGGGCGGGCGCACGCACACGGTCCAGAAGGGCGACACGCTCTACTCGCTCGCGCGGCGGTACTACAACGACCAGAGCAAGTGGAAGCGCATCTGGGAAGCGAATCGCGATCGGGTCCCCAACCGGGACCGGCTCGCGGTCGGCACGCAACTGATCATTCCATAAACTGCACAGCGCGTCTCCGCTGCTGACATGCCGATGCTCCGCAGCGACAGCCCGGTCCAGTACATCAAGGGTATCGGGCCGCGCCGCGCGGAGTGGTTTGCTGCGCTGGGCCTGCACACCGTCGGCGACCTGCTGGAGTATTTCCCGTTTCGCCATGAGCCCGAACAAGGCGAGCTCGCCATCGAGGACCTCGCCCCGGGCATGAATGCCACGATCCGCGGCGAGGTCGTGCAACTTGGCGGCCGCCGCCCCGCCCTGCTCTGTGTGCTCGACGACGGCACCGGCCGGTGCGGGCTGCGGTGGTTCAATCAACGCTACGGCGGCCAGCGCCTGTTCCGCGGCGCGACGGTCATCGCCAGCGGCAAGGTCCAGCTCTACAGCGACCGCCTGGAGATGGTCCAGCCGCGGGTGCAGGTGTTCGAGCCGGACGCCGTCCTCCTGGCTGCCAATACGGAGGCGCGGACGGTCGGCGTCTACCGCGGCAACGATACGCTCAAGTCGCCGCTCATTCGTCGGGCGGTCCTCAACGTGCTCGGGCAGAGCCGGCTGCCCGTGGATGAGACGTTGCCCGCCGCGCTGCTCGCGAAACACCAGTTTCCGGATCGCGAGCGCGCCGTCCGCCAGATGCACTGCCCCGACAATGAGGCCGAGCTGCAGCAAGCCCGGACGCGCCTGGCCTACGAGGAGCTGTTCCTGATGGAGCTGGCGATGGCCCTCCGGCGGCGCAAGCGCCTCGCGCTGCAGAGCGGCCAGCGTCTGCACCATACGCCGGAGATCGAGGCTCGCATCCGCGCGCGGTTTCCGTTCACGCTGACGCCGTCACAGGACCAGGCGATTGCAGAGATTGCGCATGATCTGCAGAGCGGCCGGCCGATGACCCGGCTGCTGCAGGGCGACGTCGGCAGCGGCAAGACGGTCGTCGCACTGCACGCTTGCCTGGTTGCGATCGCGAACGGCAAGCAGGCCGCCCTCATGGCCCCCACCGAGATCCTCGCCCAGCAGCACTACGACAACATCGCGCGGTACCTGAAGGGCAGCCGCGTGCGGCCTGTGCTGCTCCGCGGCCGGCTGGGTAAAGCGCAGCGCGCCGCCGCTCTCGCGGCCATCGAACGCGGCGAACTCGATCTCGTGGTCGGCACGCAGGCACTGATCCAGGAAGACGTCGCGTTCAACCAGCTCGCGCTGGTCGTCGTGGACGAGCAACACAAGTTCGGCGTGCTGCAGCGGCACGAGTTCCGCACGAAGGGCCCGATGCCGCACTATCTCGTGATGACCGCGACGCCGATCCCGCGCACCCTCGCGATGACCGTCTTCGGCGACCTCGATGTCTCGATCATCCGGCAGCCGCCGCCCGGCCGCGGCCGCATCATCACGAAGGTCGTCACGCGCAAGCAATGGGACACGGTGATGGGTTATGTGCGCGGCCGGCTGGAGAAGGGCGAGCAGGCGTATGTGGTGTGTCCGCAGATTGGAGAAGCCACGCAGCCACGCCGCCACGGAGCCACGGAGGGCTGGGACCCCGACGGTGCGGAGTTCGACGTTGCACGCGAGGGGCGGTCTGCCAAGCGCGACCTCATTTCCGTCACCGAGACCTACGAGCGGCTCACCGGTGGGCCTTGGCGCGGATTAAACATTGGCTTGCTACACGGGGCCCTGCCGTCCGCGGAGAAGCAGGCCATCGTCGCCAACTTCGTCGCCGGCCGGCTACATGCCGTCGTCTCAACGACTGTGGTCGAAGTCGGCGTCGACGTCGCCAACGCGACGATCATGGTGGTCGAGCACGCCGACCGCTACGGCCTGTCGCAATTGCACCAGCTCCGCGGGCGCGTCGGCCGGGGGAGCCAGGACAGCCTGTGTGTCCTGATTGCCCGAGGGCCAGACATCAGAACCCGGAGCGGAAGCGGCGGGCCGGCGGAAGGCACGCAGGCACGCAGACACGCAGGCACGGAGGGGTGGGCGGGCGGACCATTGTCCAAGGCGGCCGAGCGACTCGAGGTCATGGCACGCACGACCGACGGCTTCGAGATCGCCGAGGCCGACCTGCGGCAGCGCGGCCCCGGGCAGCTATTTGGCACGCGGCAGCACGGCCTGCCCGAGCTGCACGTCGCGAACATCGTCGAGGATTTCGCCCTTTTGGAGCAGGCCCGCCAGGACGCCTTCGAACTCATCGGGCAGGACCCCACGCTCGAAAACCCGGACCATCAACTCCTGCTGCCGGCCCTAAAACGCATGTTCGGCCAGAAGCTCGCCCTGATCGACGCCGCGTAGCCGAACCCACTCCCGAACGTGATGGCACGGCGTCCAATTGCGGGTAGAATACGCGCCCCCCGGACGCTCGCGTGGCGGCGACGGGGATGCTATGGAATGCGACCGGGTCGCGCGCGGCTCGCTGGCGACCTACGCACCGCACAAAGAGTTAGGAGAATACGTCATGGCGGACAATGTGCTGCAGTACCTGGGGGACCATGCCAAGTCGCTGCTAAGCCACAAGTGCACGACGATCCCGCGCGAGAACCTGCACCTGCCCGGCCCGGACTACCTGGACCGCGTCTTCCTGAGCACCGACCGCAACAACCGCGTCATCAACCGGCTGGCGTGGCTGTTCAAGCACGGCCGCCTGTCGGGCTCCGGCTACCTGTCGATCCTCCCGGTCGACCAGGGCATCGAACACAGCGCCGGCGCGTCGTTCGGCCCCAACCCGGCGTATTTCGACCCCGAGAACATCGTCAAGCTGGGCATCGAGGGCGGCTGCAACGCCGTCGCGAGCACCTTCGGCGTCCTGGCGATGGTCTCGCGCAAGTACGCCCACAAGATCCCGTTCATCGTCAAGATCAACCACAACGACCTGCTCGTCTACCCGACGCGCTATGACCAGCGCATGTTCGGCCTCGTGCAGCAGGCCTGGGACATGGGCGCCGTCGGAGTCGGCGCGACCGTCTATTTCGGCTCCGAGGAATCCTCGCGCCAGATCGAAGAGGTCGCCGACGCCTTCCAGCAGGCCCACGAGCTCGGCATGTTCACCGTGCTCTGGTGCTACCTGCGCAACGACGCGTTCAAGAAGGACGGCGTCGACTACAGCACCGCCGCCGATCTCACCAGCCAGGCCAACCACCTCGGCGTGACGATCGAGTCCGACATCATCAAGCAGAAGCTCGCGACCAACAACGGCGGGTTCAACGCCGTCAAGTTCAGCAAGACCCACAAGGCGGTCTACGAGAAGCTGAGCAGCGACAACCCGATCGACCTGTGCCGCTACCAGGTCGCCGGCTGCTACATGGGCCGGGTCGGCCTGATCAACTCCGGCGGCGAGAGCAAGGGCGAGAGCGACCTGCAGGACGCGGTCATCACGGCGGTGGTCAACAAGCGCGCCGGCGGCATGGGCCTGATCTCCGGCCGCAAGGCGTTCCAGCGCCCGATGCCCGAGGGTGTCAAGCTCCTGAACGCGATCCAGGACGTTTACCTGTCGAAGGAAATCACGATCGCGTGAGCGCACAGCGCAGCCCCCGCCCTTTCAAGGATGGCCGGGGGAGGGTGGTGGCGACCATTGATCGCGGCCGCGCCGGACACGAGCGTCCGGCGCGGCCGCGTGCTTTTGCCACGCAGGGCCTGCCCTACGGCGTGCCCGTCAGCAGCGCGATGAACGGGTTGATGTCGCCAAAGGTGATACTGCCATCGCCGTTGATGTCGCCGTTGGCCGACGGGCAATCCGGATAGGCGGCTGCCCACGCCTCGGGATTCGTCAGAATCAGGATGAACGGGTTGATGTCCCGGAAATCCACCAAGCCGTCGCAGTTCAAATCGCCCACCGGGTACGGCGGTTCGCACAGCAGGCCGGTCAGCCGCACGTCGTCCACGTTCCAGCCCGGATACGTCACGTACGAATCCGTCGGCCCCATGCCCCAGCGGATGTACACGGTTGGCTGATTGTCCGCGATGGTGGCGAGGTCGAAGACCTGCAGTTTCCACGCCGTGTCGGCCACTGCCGCTCCGGTGGAAGTCGCGCTCCAGATCACGCTCCAACTCGTCCCGTTGTTGCTTGCCTCGACGGTGGCCTGGTCATAGTTGCTGTTGGACTCCACGCCCAGCCAGCGCCAGAACTCGAGCTGCACGTGCGTCTGGCCGGTGCAGTCGAACGCCGGCGTGGTCAAGTAGCGCACCGGCAGGTTGTTCGCGTAGTCGCCGGCCAGGTTGTAGCCGTAGACATAGCTGCCGGTGTGCCCGCTGGTCGGGTCGTGGTTGTTCGAGCCACCGCCGGTCGGCGTGCCAAACGCCCACTGCCCCGTGGTCGTCCAGCCCGGATTGCTGTCGAAAGTGTTCTCGTACGCGACGGTGATGCCATAAGCCGCGGTGGCCGCGTAGTAGTTCGTCGGCGCGAGGTACGGATCGACATAGCCTTCGCCACTCGTCGCCTGCGCGCTGAAGTAATACTGGACTTCGGTCCCGCACGCCGCCGCCGGCAGGACGGCGTCGTACACGTTCGGCGTGACCTCCGTCATCACCACGGCCTGCCAGCCGCTGCCGACGTTGTAGTGCAGTTGCCCGGTGCCGGTCGCGGGCTCCGCCCCGCCGACGCCGCTCACGGCGACGCGCACCACCGTGCCGCCCGACGGGGCCGCGTAGTCCGGCAGGCCCTCCGGGTAGCTGAACGCCAGCTTGTACACCGGGATATCGACGCCCGCCGCATCGACGAGCCACCCCACCACGCTGCGGGTCATCTTCACGGCGTAGTTGAAATTGAGGTAGCCCAGGCTCTCGTACTTGTCATTCTGCGTGTGGTAGTAGGGGTTGTTCCACACTTCGCCCTCGATCAGCAGGCACGCCTGGAACCCCGCCGCCTCGAACGGCGCGTGGTCGCTCTGGTCGAGCTGCCCGTTGATCGTGTACGTCAGCCCACCGCTGTACTCGGTCACCGCCGCCGCCAGCGCGTTCTTGATCGGGTTCGATGTGGTGCGGCCATACAGCAGGCAGTGATCCGTGTTGGGGTCATAGCACACCATGTCGAGCGAGATCATGCCGCGGATGTCCTCGCCCGAGTGGGCGTTGACGTAGGCGTGGCTGCCATAGAGTCCCAGCTCCTCGAGGTCGAACGCGATGTAGCGAATGGTGCAGTCCGTCGGGTACTGGCTGAGGATCCGCGCCGCCTCGAGCACCAGCGCGACGCCGCTGGCATTGTCATCGGCCCCGGGGTTGTTCACCGAGTCATAGTGCCCGCCGATGATGTAGATGCGTTCGGGATAGACCGTGCCCGTCTGGGTCGCGACGACGTTCTCGCCCGACTGGCCGCCGTAGGTGAACGGCTCCAGCGCGGCGGACAGGCCGTAGCTCTGGAAGAGGCTCAGGATGTTGTCGCGCGCGGGATCGTGTTGCGCACCGTTCGGCCCACGGCTCTGGCCGCTGTGCGTATAGAGCCAGTTGTTCATAAAGCCCTGGTAGCTCGCCACACTGACCTGCTCGGCCGCGGCCTGCCCTTCGTTCGACGCGAGCGCGAAGGACGCCCCGCCGATCGTCAATCCTGTCACGCACATCACACGCAGGCACCAGTAGATCCGCTTTCCGCTCACGGCACGCTCCTCTGCAGAAATGGAATTGGAACGAACGGGCACGACGCACCGCGCCTCGCTCCTCTGACAACAGGCCCCAACAGCCCCCGGGACGCTGCACTTCACTTCCATACCTCCGGGTCCATTATAGGGCCGCCGCCGCCGGCGCTGCAACCGTTTTGTGCGCGTCCAGCGCGCTCCCAAGCGGACCGTGGGGGGGTTCCCATACGCGGTATGCGCCGTGAATCCCAGGACCCAGCCCGTTACGGCGCGCTGGTCAGCAGCAGCACAAACGGGTTGATGTCCGTGAACCCCAGCGCGCCATCGCCATTCACGTCCCCATTCAGCAGCGGACAGTCCGGATACGTCGCGGCATACGTGGCCGGATTGGTCAGCGCCAGCACAAACGGATTGATGTCACGAAAATCCACCCCGCCATCACAGTTCATATCGCCCGTTGGCCACTGCGGCGGCGCCGGCAACACCAGGTCCGCGACCACCGGCCGGTGATCCGACGCCACCCCGCTCGCCGCGGACGGGCTCGGAAACCCGATCAGCTCCGGCGGATACCACGCTGATGGCAGGCTCGAATTGAAGATGAACGCCCGGCGCAGCGTCGCGATGCTGTCCTGCCAGGCGAGATAATCCAGCTTGCTCGAACCATTCGTGCCGCGCTGGTTGTTATACGGGTTGCGCGCGTCGTCGTAGGTCATGTCCGAGCGGTCGCGGTCCGTGCCGTCGACGCCCCCGATCGTGGCCGCGACCGTCATCCACTCCGCCGGCCCCTTCATCCCGTTGTTCAGCTCGTCCTCGTTCCAGTCCCCGCCGATCACGACCGGAGTCGCATCCGCGAGTATCCGCGTGGCGGCCGGCGAATCGATGATCTTGTTGTTCGGATCGGGCACGCCGGTCCCCGCCCCGTTGAGCAGGTAGTCGATGTAGTAAGCCACGCGCTGCGCCACCTGGACGCGCTCGGTGTGCCCGTCCGTGTACGCCTTGAGGTGCGCATTGCCGATCACGAGATCGCCCGCGTAGGTCTCGTCCGGCAGGTCCAGCTCGCCGAACATGAAACCGCGGATGCCACCCGTGCCGGCCTGCTCCACGTAGGCGTCGGCCAGGATCAGCGGCAAGTCCGCCCGCTTGCTGACCGTATCGCCATTCAGGTCCGCGAAGGGATAGCGGCTAAGGATCGCGTTGCGGTTGTAGCCGTCGGTGACCGTGCTCGCCCAGACGTACGGCAAATCGTAGCCCGGCGCGTACTTCTGCACGTACGCCGCCACCGTCCCACCCAGGAACGGATCGGCGCCGCCGTACAGGAACAGGCCTAGCGTCGTCTCGAGCTGGACCGCCGTGTCAACGCCGCCCGGCGTTCCGTTGCCGTCGTTGTCGCCCGCCTCCTGGATGATCAGCACGTCGGGCTGCATGCTTGCCACGATCCGCGCCAAGGCGTGCCACGCGTTGAGCGCCTCGGTCTTGACAGCGTTCCGGCAGATGCCGTCCTGCACGTTGTACGTCATCACGCGGACGTCCGTCGGGGCCGACTTGCCCCACTCACCCGCCGAAGGGTTCCACTGCGCCCACGCCGATACCGCCATCACCCCCAGCCAGAGCCCGGTGCCCAGCACCAGCACGCGCCTGCGCATCATCACACCCATCCTCAACCCGCCAACAACCTGTCTGCAAAGCCCATGCCCGCGAGCATCCGTATCGGTCTGAACCCAGTGCCGTTCCGCCGCGACGGCCGCGCTACGATCCCGCCAGCAGCAGGATAAACGGGTTGATGTCACGGAAGTCCACGCTGCCGTCACCATTGGCGTCGCCATTCGCCGGCGGGCAACCCGGGTACGCCACCTGCCAGCCCGGCGGATCCGTCAACGCCATGATAAACGGATTGATGTCCCGGAAACTCACCTCACCGTCACAGTTCAAGTCGCCCGACAAGCTGCCGTCGGCGACCACTTCCCCCACCAGCGTCACCACGCGCACCGGCTCATCCGCGGCGTTTGAGGCAACGGTCACCGTACCCAGCTTCGCCCCGGCCGTGGTCGTGTCCATCGTGAGCGTGTGTACGTTTCCAACAGCGTCCGCCAAGGCACAGAACTGGCCCGCGGGCGCCGCGAAGCCGCTCGACGCCGACAGCGAATAACACAGGTCTGCAATCCCCGCCGCGGTCCACAGCGCCACGTCGCCGGCATTCCACACCGCGAGCGGCTGCTCGGCAACCGCGCCCTGCGGCACCTGCCCGAAGTCGACGATCGAGTCCGCACCCACCTGCGCCGGCACGCGTAGATCGAGGAACACCGGCAGGTGCCCAGCCGAGGCCGCGATGTTGATCAGCGCCTGGGCGATGGCGGGGCCGACCATCTGGTTGCTGGCCACCGCGAGCGTTGTATTGAAGGTGGTGCCGTCGTTGCCCCACGCGCGATACGAGTGGTTCGGATCATCCCAGGTCGTGGTGCTGTACGGCACGGTCGCATCGCCAAGATAGTCAAAGCCGTCGCCATCAACGAGGTCGCCGCCAAGCAACAGTTGATCGTGCCGGTCATCCATGCCACCCGCGCCGATCGGATCCTGCGTGTGCACGAACCGAAACGCGGCGTTGTTGTTCCAGCTCCCCGGCGTCGCGATCGGGTCGAAGAACCGGCCCGCGTTGTTCGCCTGGAGCCCGACCAATTCCTGATACGCTGCCTGCGTGGACGACTGAATGTTGAAATCACCGCCCACGACGAAGCTCCACGCCGGATCGAGCGCCTCGGCGTCGTCGCGGATCCGCTGGGCCTCCAACAGCCGGCGGGCCTGGTCCTCCGAGGTTGTGCCCGCTTTCATGTGCGTGCTGTAGCAGGCGAGCGTCGCGCCCGGGCCGGCATAGCCCTGCAACCGCACGTCGTAGCGCATGATGTTCCGCGGGTGGTTCGGCGACACTCCGCCGGTCGCGACGACCGTGACGCCGAGCAGCGTCAGTTTGCTCGTGCGATAGACGAATGCGCTGTCGGTGTCGGGCCCGTCGACGAACGTTGCCCCGGCCCAGTCACCCGGGCTGTTGGGGGCCGTGTTCAGCGCGCTGACGAACGCCGTGACCGCCGACGCTGACAGGAACTCCTGGCACAGGATTGCGTCGGGCAGTAGCGCGCGGTCCTGGTAGACGCCGTAGACCGCGGCCTGGATGTCGGCCGTCCGCCCGCCGCTGTAGTTCGAAATGTTCCACGCGGCGACGCGGAGCTGGGCCTGCGCGGCCGCAGCAGAGAAAATGGCCAGACCCATCGCGAGGCTCCCCAAGGTGCGGAGCCAGGCCGACTTCGTCATGTGCTTCTCTCCTCTGTCGCGCACGATGTACCCGGGCCCGTGCAGGGGCCGCTGCCACGCCGCCGTACCATAGTCCGCCCCGGGGAATCGCACGATTATAACGCCGCCCCCCTCCAGAACCGGCCCCCGCGCGCGAATTTTGCGTGTGGACCCGCGCAGTGAGTGACGCGGCGTGCCCGAAAGTCGAACCTAACTCCTTGTCTTGCCGACGGGTGTGCCACACTCGGGACAGCGGCCGGAGACGTTGCCAGTGAGGTCATAACCGCAGTTGGCACAATGCCCTGGCCCCGGGCCGGGACGATCCAGGCACCAGAGCACGACGGTCGCGCCCGCCAAGACCACGATTACGGGGATTGAGCAGACAGGGTAAGTGAGGTCCCAGTGCCAGCGACTGATCCTGCCGCCGTGAGGTCGCACCCACCCGATCGCGTACCAAGCCAGCACGGATAGCAGGCACGCGATCAAAGTGATCCACTTGACCGGCTTCATCCAGGGTCTAGCCAGAGATTCCCTCCTACGCCACAGCCTCGCTGACCTGGGCAAGACTACCCCGGCACGAGCACCTTCCCGCGCAGGCCCCGTGGGGCCTTCAGCCCCAAGAGCGCCAGCGTCGTCGGCGCCACATCGTACAGGCTCGCGTCCTGCTTTCCCGGGCGCAGCGCCGGGTGCGACAGGATATACATCCCCCCCATTGCGTGGTTCGCATCATCCGGCCCACTCTCGCTCTCAAACGTCCACAGCTCCGGATGCCCCACGGAGCCCACCCCCCGCCAGTGCAGATCACCAAACAGCACGATCAAGTCCGGCGGAAAGCCGGTTAGGTCCTGATAAACCTGCTCCGGCTTGTACACCCGATTGCCCAGCGGCTGCCCGTCCGGGCCGGCCAGCGCCGTCAGTTTCGCGCTCAATTCGTCCCGCAGCGGCTCGACTTCCTCCGGCGGCACAATCCCCTGTGGCTCGCGCCCGATTCGATTGATGAAACACTGCCCCGTGTAGCCGCCGTCGCCCCACACCTTCGTCCGCGTCCAATCCACGTCCGCCAGCTCGAACCGCCGCCGCCCGGTCAGCGGCGTCTTCATCGTGAGCAGCCCCTCGCGGATGAGCCAGTCGTTGATGCAGAAGCTGCCGTCCAGGCACTTCGCGCCGTGGTCCGACACGACCCAGACCGCCGTCCGCGGCAAGTCGAGCAGCTCCAGCAACTGGCCGATCTGCCCATCGATGAACACGTAGTAGTCGTGGATCGCATTCTCCAGCGGGTTGCCGGCCCGATACCGCCGGTGCCGCGGATCCATGTATTGCCAGAATCCGTGGTGGATGCGATCGACGCCCATCTCCACCATCCAGAACAGGCTCCACGGCCGCGTCTTCAGCAGGTGCTTGCAGACCGTGAAACGCTGCTCCGCCATCCGGTGAATCTGCGTGAGCACCGCTTCCTTGTCATCCGCCTGCAGATGCGCCACGTCCAGCAGGTACTCCCCGACCAGGCCGGCGATCTCCTGTGCCAGCTCCGGGGGATGCGTGTAGGCGCTCTTCGTGCTCGGCGTCAGGAAGCAGGTGATCTGGCAGCCGCGCGGCGGGCGCAGGATCGGAAAGGTCTGCGGCACGCCCACAATGATCGACGACTGCCCGACGCGCCCCACCATGTCCCACAGCCGCGGCTGGCGAATTTCCAGGTTCGTTGCCAGGCCGAGGTTCTCATACGTCCAGTCGCGCCGGCAGCGAAAGCCGTACACGCCCAGTGAACCCGGATCGCGTCCCGACGCCATGCAGCTCCATGCCGGCACGGTGATTGGCGGGATGCAGCTTTCAAGCGTACCATGCAGCCCGCTCTCCACCAGCCGACGCAGATTGGGCAGGTCCCCCAGCCAGCGCTCAAACACGAGCGTGGGGTCCCCGCAGTCCAGCCCGATGATGGCGACTTTTTCGACTCGCGTCATGAGGCGCTGCGTCCGTTGGTGACCCGCGCCGGCCCAATCCGGAGCGCGCGGCCAAGCCGCAAGACGCGTACCTTAACCGGGTCGCGTGGGTTCGCAACCACGAATGACGCTTCGGCCGCCCTACCGCTTGTCCGGCTCGGTCAAGGGGTCGTCTGCGGTCGGCCGCGGCTCGGGGCGCGCCAGCCCCGGCGGCAGGCTGCGCACGTGCAGATCGCGCTGGGGAAAGGCGATTTCGATGCCGGCGGCACGGAAGGCCTGGTCGATCGCCTTGTGCAACTGGTGCTTGGTGCGCACCAGCAGGTCAATGTGGCTGATGAACACGCGTAGCTCGAAATCCAGCGTGCTTTCCCCGAATCCGCGAAAGTAGACCCGCGGCTCGGGCTCCGCCAGCACGTTCGGCTCCTCGCGGGCGACCTGATACAGGAGCTTTTCCACGAGGTCCGTATCCGATCCGTAGGCCACGCCCACCGTGGTTACGATCCGCTGCATCGGGTCCGACAGCGTCCAGTTCACAACCTGTCCGGTGATGAACTCCTTGTTCGGGATCACCAGCTCCTTGCGGTCCCAGTCGGTGATCGTCGTCGCCCTGATCTGGATGCGCGTCACCGTGCCCGTGATGTTCCCGATCGTGACAGTGTCGCCGATCCGGATCGGCCGCTCAAACAGCAGCATCAGGCCGGACACGAAGTTCGCGAAGATCTCCTGCAGCCCGAACCCCAGCCCGACGGACACCGCCGCCACGAGCCACTGCACGTTTGACCAGCCCACGCCGATGACGTTGAACACAGTCACGATGCCGACGATCGTGATGACGTAGCGGGCGATGGTCGTGACCGCGAAGCGGGCGCCCGCGTCCAGCGGCAGCCGTGGGAGAATCGTGATCTCCAGCAGTCCCGGAATGTTGCGGGTCAGCACGAACGCCACCCCCGCGATCACCAGCGCCAGCGCCAGGTGTGCCAGCGTGATGTACTCCACGCGCTTGACCGCCGCGACCGCGCCTTCGCCGCTCGGCGCAACCGACTCCACCGTGTACGACCAGAGGTGGACCTTCTTCATGAAGCCCAGCGCCGGCAGCATGTCCGCCCACGTCAGCCAGATGCCCAGTACCAGCGCGAACGCGATCACCGCCCGCAGCAGCTTCCGCGTCTGGGTGCCAATGGTGATCAGGTTGAGCTCCGGCTCCTCGATAAGCGGCGCCTCGCCGCCCGCCGCCTCCGTCTCCTTGGCCTCCTGCAGTGCGGCCCGCCGCTGCCGGGCCTTCTCGACCGCCAGTTTGCGTTGCGCCACCAGCACGGCCCGCAGCAGCAGCGCGTGCAGCACCAGCAGTCCCAGCCCCAGCCGCCACACCGTGCGGTTCAGACGCGCGAAGAACTGCAGCGCCGTGTAGTGATACCCGCTGATGGACGTGGCCGCGTACGCCAGCGGCACGAGCACCGCGGCCACATACCACACGTAGCGCAGCCGGTACAGCCACCCCGCTGCGCCCTTCTGCAGCCAGTTCGCGACGGCCCCCTTCGTCGGGTGCAGCACGCGCGCCGCAAACACCGACAGCGCCACGCAACCGAGCACGAACGCCATCCGCCCGACGGAATCTCCCCAGACCCGCTGCGGGTAGCGCTCCGCCGCCGTGATGATCAGCACCAGCGGCAGGGACACCAGCATGAGCCAGCTCAGGTTCCAGCGCAACACGCGCAGCGCTTCGGTGTGCCAGCGAAAATGAACTTCGCCCAGACCGTCGGGACGGCAGATCTGGCGCATCAACTCCAGAATGAGCCAGGTCACCGTGACCGCCCGCAGCCCCGCGACCAGCGCCTGGGCGGCGCCGTACGCTTCCGGGTCGGCCTCGTTGCTGACCGCCCCGATGCGCGACGCCAGAAACCACAGCGCCGCGGGCCACGGCACGCTCAGCAGGACGGTGCACCACAGCGCGCGCCACGTCAGCGCAAACGAGTCCGTGTACGGTCGCGCCACGCGCTCCCGCATCGCCCCCAGCAGAGCCCGCAGCCGCGGGCGGACCGCCAGCAGCGCCCCTACGGCCAGCCCGGCCAGCGCGTACGGTAGCGGATCAGCACGCACCTCCGCGCCCAGCGCGCGCAGCAACGTGCCGTACTTCCGCGCCGGCTCCTGCCAGTCGCGCGGCACACGCGTCGACAGCAGCGGCGCGGCGCTCCGCAGCCAGAAGATGCGCTGGCTGATGAATTGCGCAAACTCGTCCCGCCGCGCGAGCAACCCGGTCAGCGCCGTCACCCGCTGGATCAGGTCGGTCGAGTAGGCTTCGTAGTCCCGCTGCAAACCCTCCAGCGTCTCGCGCCGCGCTGCCAGCAGCTTGCGCACCCGCGGCTCCATCCGCTGCGCCACCTCCGCCCCGAGCGCCTCCTCGATCGCCCGCTGCACCCCCGCAACCTCTTCCTCCTGGCCCGTCAGGGACTGGCGGATATCATCGAGCTCCGCGATCCGCAGCCCTACCCGCGTGAACTCCTTCTTGACCTCGGCCAGCGCGCGCTCGTACCGTGCCAGCCCATTCAGCTCATCCTGGCGCTCCAGCACCAGCGGCCCGATCACGTCCACGAGCTCTTTGCGGTCGGCGTTCGCGCGCATATACGCGAACTCCCGGCTCAACCGCTCCCCCAGTTCCGCCACGGTCCGCACCTCGTCCTTGCCCGCATCGATCCGCGCCGCGAGTTCGGCCCGCTCGTTTACCAGGCGCTTGTTAATCTCGGCTACATCCTTGACCGCCTGCGGAGCGCGCGCCAACTCCTGCTCGGCCTCCAGCATCTGCCGCTCAACTTCCGCCTGCCGCCGGTCCCGCACGATCCGCTGCAGCGCCGTAACCCGCGCCTGCGCCGCCGCGAGCTCGAGTCGCGCCTTATCCCGACGGGTGGCCAGCAGCTCGCTCCGCGCGTGGAAGAACCGCAGCTCCTCTTCGTAAGCCTTGATTTCCTGCTCGACCGCCCGCCGCTGGGCCACCAACAGCACACGCCGGGCCGTCACCACCGCCGGATTGACCCCCGGCGCCGGCGGCACGCCAACTTCAGCCGTGATCTTCTGCAGCCGCGCGTTGGCGTCGGTCAACAGGTCGGGCAACTCCGCCAACCGCTCGCTGCGCGTCTTCGCGATCGCGTCCAGGGTCGCGCTCTGCTCCTGGCACAGCTTCAACCGCGCCTCGGCATCCGCCAGGAGCTGCGCCAGCTGATCTAGCGTCGCGTCCGCCGGAACGTCCGCCGCCGACGCGCTCGCCGGCCGCGATGTCGCTTCGGCCAACTCCCGCCGCGCCGCTTCGAGCAACTGCGGCGTCTGCTCCCGGGTAGTCTCGTAGTCCGCGATTTTGAGCTCCCAAGCGGCCGCCAGGTTCAGCTGCTCGATCGCCTGCCGGCCGAGCGCGAGCAACTCCGCCTTGGCCGAGTCGGACAGGTCGGTCGCCGCCTCCACCCGCGCCATGCGCTCCTGGATGTTCTCGACGTTGATCCCCGTGACGGGCGTTTCCGTCGCCCCGCCCGGCCGCGAGGTCGCCTGGGTGGTCGTCGGGGTCTCGCCCTCTGGCACGGGCTGCGACGCCGGCGGCTGCTGGGCCTGCGCCAAACCCGTCAGCAGGCACAGGGCCAGCGCCCACACGCGCCACCCGCACCGCGGCACGCTCGTCGGCAGATTGTCGATTCTCATCGCACACCCTCCAAATGAGGGACTCCGAGTGTGCCCAGTATTGCCGCTCGCGACCACGAGCGAAAGTCACCCGCGCTTGACCCCCACCCCTGCTTCGCTATCGTGCAGTGCTCCGGCGACCCGTAAACGCACGTTGCGCCGCGCCGCCGCCCGCTCTCGGCTTAACACGGAAAGCCCGCATGGCAGACTCGACGCCACCCCCCTCCCGCACGGACGGCACCGGCCTCATCGCCATCGACCCCTGGCTCGAACCCCACGCCGACGCCCTGCGCCACCGCTTCCAACGCTACCAAGCCATGCGCCAGCGCATCCTCGACGCCGAGGGCTCGCTCGCCCAGTTCAGCCACGGACACCTGTACTTCGGCCTCAACCGCGGCGAGAGGGACGGCCAGCCCGGCGTCTGGTATCGCGAGTGGGCTCCGGGCGCCATCGCTCTGTCGCTCGTCGGCGATTTCAACGGCTGGAACCGTTACTCCACTCCGCTTCACAAGGACCAGTTCGGCGTCTGGAGCCGCTTCTTCCCCGACGCCGAGTTCGCCGACCGCCTCACGCACGGCAGCCGGCTCAAGGTCCATGTGCACAGCGCGATCGGCCCGCGCGACCGCATGCCGGCGTACATCCGCCGCGCCGTCTGCGACCCCAAGACGCTCGACTTCAGCGGCCAGTACTGGAACCCGCCGCAGCCCTACGCCTGGCGCCACCCCACACCCACGCCGCGCGGCAATCTGCGCATCTACGAAGCCCACGTCGGCATGGCCACCGAGGAGCAGCGCATCGGCACCTATCGCGAGTTCACAACACAAGTGCTCCCCCGCATCGCGAAGGCGGGCTACAACGCCGTCCAGCTCATGGCCATCCAGGAGCACCCCTACTACGGCTCGTTCGGCTACCAGGTCAGCAGCTTCTACGCCGCCTCGTCCCGTTTCGGCACGCCGGAGGAGCTGAAGGAGCTCATCGACACCGCCCACGGTTTCGGCCTGCGCGTCCTGCTCGACCTCGTCCACAGCCACGCCGTCAAGAACCTCAATGAGGGCCTCAACCTCTTCGACGGCACCGACTACCAGTACTTCCACGCCGGCGGGCGCGGCCAGCACCCCGCCTGGGACTCGCTCTGCTTCGATTACGCGAAGTGGGAAGTGCTCCGCTTCCTGCTCAGCAACGTCCGTTTCTGGCTCGAGGAGTACCACTTCGACGGGTTCCGGTTCGACGGCGTCACGAGCATGATGTACCTCGACCACGGGCTCGGACACCCGTTCCTGAGCTATCCCGATTACCTCCCGCCGCATGTCGATGAAGACGCCATCGTCTATCTCCAGCTCGCCAACGAGCTGACGCACACGCTGCGACCCGATGCGCTCACGATCGCCGAAGACGTCTCCGGCATGATCGGCCTGGCACGGCCGCTGCCCGAGGGTGGGCTCGGGTTCGACTACCGCCTCGCCATGGGCGTGCCCGACTACTGGATCAAGCTGCTCCGCCACCAAAAGGACGAGGACTGGAACCTCGGCGCGCTGTGCGGCATGCTGATGAATCGCCGCCCGGGCGAACGGCACGTCGCGTACGCCGAGTCGCACGATCAGGCGCTGGTCGGCGACAAGACCATTGCCATGTGGCTGATGGACGCGGACATCTACTACCACATGGTGAAGGGCAGCCAGAACCTGGTCATCGACCGCGGCGTGGCGCTGCACAAGATGATCCGGCTGATCACGTTCGCGCTCGGCGGCGAGGCGTACTTGAACTTCATGGGCAACGAGTTCGGGCACCCCGAGTGGATCGACTTCCCGCGCGAAGGCAACGGCTTCTCGTACAAATACGCCCGCCGGCAGTGGTCGCTCGTCGATGATCCGCTGCTGCGCTACCACGCACTGGGGGCGTTTGACCGCGCGATGGTCCAGCTCGACGTGGACTACAACCTGCTGGCGCAGACGCCGACCGAGCGGCTGCAAGTGCATGAAGACAATAAGTTGCTCTTCTGCCGGCGTGGACCGCTGGTGATCGCGTTCAATTTCCACCCGCACAAGTCATACACGGATTACCGCGTCGGGGTACCGGATGCGACCGACTACAAGCTCGTGCTGAACACCGACGACATGTGGTTCGGCGGCCACGGCGAAGTCGTTTCCGGGCAGGTCTACCCGCACCAGCGGGTCGCGTGGGACGATCGCCCGCAGAGCATCCAGGTCTACATCCCAGCCCGCACGGCCCTGGTCCTCGCGCCGTTATAGCAGCCGCGCGGCGCGTGTGCCATTGCTCTTGAGCAGTGCGAAGACGTGTAGGGTGGGCATCGCCGACCGCAAAGCAGCGCGTAGGCTGGGCGGCGCCCACCAGCTCAATCCGTGTTCGTCCGTGGCCATCCGCCGCCAACCCAGGACGCGCCGCATGACACGGCCCGCGTACCACTGCTCTCGAGCAGTGCCTCGGCTCGATCGCTGCCCTTCAATCCCGTTGCCACCCACCGGCTAGCGCGGCCACTGGTCCACCACGCGCCGTAGCGGGGTTCCGCATTCGGGACAGCGACCGCTGACGTTGCCGGTCAGGTCGTAACCGCATCGTGCGCAGATGCCCCTTCTGTGCTTCCTCAGGCGCACAACTGCCAGGATCACCAATAGCGCCGCCGCGATGGCAAGCCAGCATGGCAAACTCGCCATCAGTGCTTGCGCGTTCTCCACCTCTGCGGGCGAGGGCGTGTCATCATCGGGCGAGGAGCTCAACAACAGCAGCGTCGGCACCAACAGGGCGAGTAGCGCGCAAACCGCCAAGAAGAGTGCCAACGTATCATGTTGTCGTCCCACGACGACCATTGTGCCGTCCAGACCGCCCGCGGTTCAAGCTCACGATCAGCGTTTAGTCGCTCGGGAGCGATGCCCACCCTACGCATCCGCACTGCTCAAGAGCAGTGGCACACGCGCCGCGCGGCTGCTCCGGCTGACCGCTGACCGCTGAAAGCTGACAGCCCCCCGCATTTGAACCCCCGTCGCCGCCGGCATAAGCTGCCCGGCGTGGCAGGAGAAATCCGATGAGCGATGCATCCACTCCGGTGGCCGAATTACGCAAGATCGTGGCGGACTTTGTCGCGGCCCGTGACTGGCAGTGCTACCACGACGCGAAGAACCTCTCCATGTCGATCGCGATCGAGGCCGCCGAGCTGATGGAGCATTTCCAGTGGGTCCGCAACGAGGAGCTGCCAAACCTCCTGCAAAACGCCAGCGCCCGCGACAAGATCACCGACGAGGTTGCCGATGTGGCCTGCTACCTGCTCGCCCTGGCCAACGCCCTGCAAATCGACCTGACGGCCGCCGTCACCGCGAAGCTCGCCAAGAACTCGACCAAGTACCCCGTCGAGCAATTCCGCGGGCGGTACTACAAACCCGGCCAATAACCGCACCCGAACTAGGCTCAGAACCCCCCCGGCGTCGAACGGGAGGACGAAGCGCCTGAGCCGCGCGCGTGGGAACGGGGGAACGTGAACACGTGGGAACGGCTAAGGCGGGGCGTACCTTCTGCTGAATGGTGGTACCTGTCCCTTCCCGCGACCATATTGGTGACTTTGCACCTTAGTGGTTTTCCTCGGGAGGGCAAAGGTCACGTTGAGCCCTACGTCGCCCAGGACTCGATGCGGTCCACCGGCACGCCTGACGCCGCGAGCTTCTCCGCAGCAACGGCCATATCGGGGGCCAAGATGCGCACTGCCGTCCCGCAATCGCTGCTCAGGTGCCGCGGCGTCGGGATGAGCTTCACCGCCAGCCCCGCTTGGGCAAGCACGCGCTCGGCGAAGACCGCGTGACTGGTCGTATGCACCAGGATCACCGCGTAATCAGCCACGGGACGTTGTCTCTGCCAACTCCGCGACCGCCGCCAGCGCCGTGTCCGCCTCCTGCAGCGTCGTGAAGAGGCCCGGAGCAAACCGTAGCGTACCGTGCGGAAACGTGCCCAAGGTGCGATGCGCCCGCGGCGCACAATGCAGCCCCGGCCGGCAGAGCACGCCGAACCGCTCGTCCAGCGCCTGCGCCACGTCGGACACGGATTGACCGACAAGCGTGAACGCGACGACCGCCGTCTGCTGCCCGGCGTCCTGCGTGCCGTGCACGCGGACGCCGACGATGCCGCGCAGGCCGTCGATCAGACGTTGTGTGAGCATGCGCTCGTGCGTGCGAATCCGCGCCACGCCGGTCTCCAGTACGTAGCGCGCCGCCGCGGCCAGGCCGGCAATGCCGGGCATGTTCGGCGTGCCGGGCTCGTACCTGTCGGGCAAGTCCGCGGGATGCTCCTCGTGCTCCGAGCGGCTGCCCGTGCCGCCTTGCAGCAGCGGCGGCAGGCACTTGACGTCGAAGGCATCGTTGATCGCGAGTCCACCGGTCCCGCTCGGACCAAGCAGCCCCTTGTGGCCGCTGAAGGCCAGCAGATCAATGCCGTCGCGGCGGAGGTCGATCGGCCAGCCGCCGGCGGTCTGCGCCGCGTCTACCAGCAGCGGGATACCGCGCTGTTTGGCGATCGCACTCATCTCGCGAATGGGCAGCACGGTGCCGCACACGTTGGACGCGTGGGTCGCCACGATCAGGCGCGTCGCAGGTTGGATGCACGCGTCGAGCACGGTCGGGGCGAGCGTGCCGTCGGCATGACACGCAACCACGGTGACCGTGACGCCGCGCTGGGCCAGCGCTTGCAGCGGCCGCATGACGGCGTTGTGCTCCATGCCGGTCGTGATGACGTGCGACCCGGGCGGGAGCAGGCCGTGCAGGACAACGTTGAGGGCGGTCGTCGCGTTGTGCATGAAGACGATGCGCAGCGGGTCGGACACGCCGAACAGCTCGGCCAGCGCGAGCCGCGCATCCAAGCGGATGCGTTCTGCCGCGAGCGCCAGCCGGTGTCCGCTGCGTCCCGGACTGGCACCGACGTCACGCAGATACCGCAGCATGGCCTCCGGCACGCAATCAGGCTTGGGCCAGGATGTGGCAGCGTTATCGAGGTAGATCACAGTACGTCCCGCCACAGCCGATTACTTGCGCAGCGTCAGCTCAAACTCACGGCCCTTCTGCTCACAGTTCACCTGCCAGCCGAGCGACTCCGCCGCGCGGGTGCAATTCTGCACTTGCGTCATGCTGTCGAGCAGCACGACCACCGGGCCGCCGGCCGCCTTCTGCAGCGCCTGACGCGTGAGCATCACGGGTTGCGGGCAGGACAGCCCGCGTGCGTCCACTTTCTCCGCCATGGGTTCACCTCGTAGGGGCCAGCTTCTCGCGGCCCAGGATGCCGATGATGCAGACCAGAACCAAGCCGAAGATGACGATGTGCGGCGCGAAGGCCGCGTTGCCAGTCATGAGGAAATTGTGCGCCACGGCGGCGCCGGTCAGCATGCCGAGCACGAACACGCCCGCGTCGCCATCGCCTTCGCCGGAGAGGAATACCTGCCGTCCCGGGCAGCCGCCGGCGAGGGTGAAGCACAGGCCGGCGAGGACCATGCCGCCGAAGTTGAGCCAGCCGTTCGTGTGCGCGGCCGGCTGCATGAGCGCCTTACCGTCGGCACCCGTGCCGAGCGTGAAGCCCGGGTGGAACTGGTGGAGGATCAGGTTCACGGCAAACGCGGCGACGAGAAACGCCAGCACGCCACTGAGCAGGTGCGTATCACGCATGAGGATCAGATCGCGGAAGCCGCCCACGGTGCAGAAGCGGGTGCGCTGGGCCAGGACGCCGATGACGAGGCCGACGAGGATCGAGACCGCGACCGGAGCGGCGGCGGCACCGGGGCCCTTCTCGCTGCGGAACAGGCCGGCGTTCTCGCCGACGTGCGGATAGACGATCGCCAGGACGAGCAGGACGAGCATGATGAAGGGCATCGCGAGGCCGGCCAGCGTACGGGCCGGGTAATGGCGACCGAGGTTGAACCCGAACTTCAGGAATTGCACGCCGGCCGCGATGCCGACAATCAGGCCGGCAATTCCGAGGATGGCGTTCCAGTCGCCGCCGGCCAAGCGCAACATGGCCCGCCAGGGGCAGCCGAGAAAGACGAGGGCGCCGATCATCGCAAACATACCAAGGATGAAACGCACAAGCGGAGACGAGCCGGTGCGCGGGCGGAACTCGCGGGACATCAACGCCGCGAGGAACGCACCCAGGCAGAAAGCGGGGATTTCCGGCCGCAGGTACTGCACCGGGGCCGCGCGGTGCAGGCCCAGCGCGCCGGCGATGTCGCGCGTGAAACAAGCGACGCAGACGCCCATGTTGGGCGGGTTACCGCGCCATTGCAGCGACGCAGCCAGGCCGCCGATGATCAGGCCGACCACGATGATGCCGGTGCGAGTGGCGAAAAAGTCCGGGGTGGTCTTCACAGCGAAAGCCTCCTTGTGTAAACGAGCCGCCGGGGGGAAATGCCAGGAGTGAGGGTGTACTGCGAAGCGCTTGGCGCGCGCGGCAGTGCTATCCGCCGCGCGACATGCGGGGGGCAGTGACAGCAACGGTGGTGACCGGACCCTGGACCAGGGTCGCGCGTCGGCCGCCTCATGTCTTCCGCCGTGCGAACACGGACTGCGCCTCCTGCCGTGGCTCATCTTGACCGCAGCACATACACAGTTCCAGTGTATCAGGGAGCGGGGGTATTACCAAGCGCAGACAAGGGGGACAGGCCAATGCGCGCGTGCCGTGGGCTTGTCCCCTCTGTCGGGCAGCGGAAAATCAGGGGCAAGACATCGGCAGCGAATGCGTCGTGAGCAGTGTCACAAACGGATTGATGTCGCCGAAGGAGCCGGCGCCGTACGTGCCGTCTCCATTGATGTCTCCATTCGCGGCATTGCAGGTGTAGGTCGCCTGCCAGACGCTGTGGTTCGAGAGGTAGAGCACGAACGGGTTGATGTCCGCAAAGTCAATCTGCCCGTTGCAGTCCAGGTCGCCGATGCACGCCGGCGGGGCGCAGACGATCGGCAGCGAGCTCGTGCTCAGCAGCGTGACGAACGCGTTGATGTCACCAAAAGAGCTGGCACCATACGTGCCGTCGCCGTTGATATCGCCATTCGCCGCACTGCAGGAATACGTGGCCAGCCAGACGCTGTGATTCGAGAGGTACAGCACGAAGGGATTGATGTCCTGGAAATCGACCTGCCCGTTGCAGTCCAGATCGCCGCGACACACCGGCGGCGCCGTGCCGGCCGCGACACCGGGCCAGAACCCGCCCGCCAGCGTCAGCCCGCCACCGCTCAGCACGCCGGCATCCGGCTGGCCGATGGTGCCGGACAGCTCGAGCCCGCCCGCGGCGCTCCAGAGTCCCCCGCCGCTGTCGCAGGTCCACCAGTCCATGGTCAGGTCCGCGGCGGCGCTGGCAACCAGGCACACGGCGCACAGCACCAGCAGGAGGCCTTGGCGAAACCCAATCGACTTTGATTGTGACGCGATCATCGCTCTGCACCTCACGCGACCGGCAGCCTCACTGCCCGATCGTGACTGTTCCGGTCGTGCCCTGCCGCTGCAGCGTCGCGGGCTTGCTGAGTACCAGCGACTCGGGATACACGGCGGGCTTGATGTACACGGTCCCATGCACGAGCACCGCCCCATAGCCTTCGCGCACGGTGTTCCACGGGTCCGCCAGCGTCCCGTCTTCGTAGCCGGAGTTGGCCAGATCGACGTACACCGGCGAGCGCGGCACGTTGGTGAACGTCACCTGTGACCAGTTCGCGCCCGCCCGATCCACCGTCATCAGCACCCCCGCCGTGCCGTCGTAGAACGTCTCGCCGGGCTGCCATTGCGCCCCGTCGTCGTTGCAGTCCCCATCCCCGTCCGGATCGACGACGTACGCATGGTCATTCACCGCGTAATCCACCTTGTGCAGCACAACGGCCGGTCCGGGGATGTTCTGGTCGTAGCCCGTCAGCCGCCGGGCCTCGACCGTATAGAACTTGTCCGTCCCGGCGGGGATACGCACATAGTGGTAGTAGCCGGCCGGCGGGGCCACGGCGAGGTCGTACAAGTAGACCGTCGTGACCTCGGGTGAAGTGCCGACTACATGCCGACGCGCGGTGGGAATCCAGTCCAGCCAGTTTTTGTGATAGGCGATCGTGTGCGTAGCCAGACAGCCATAGACCGGATCCGCTTGGGCGCAGGTCCCGTGCGACGCGCTCATCACGTCCCACCGCGAGTCGTAGACTGCGTCATACGGGCCCGAGGAATGGGGCAGACCCAGCGCGTGGCCCATCTCGTGGGCCAGGATGCCGTGGTCATACCAACCGCCCGGCGGCATCCAGGTGACGCCGTACACCTTGGTGACGCCGTCGAACGAGCGCTGCCGGCTGCCGCCCCAAGCCCAGCCGTCAAGCTCGCCGTTGAAAATCAGGTTGATGCCGACGAAATCCGGGAAGTACACCTCGGGGTCGGCGAGCGCCGCGGCGTCGTCGAGTGCGAGATTGAAATGCAGCTCCAGGCCCGGGTCGTTCGGATCGATGTCCTCGACGTAATACGAGCGGTCGTGGGGCAATGTGTACCAACCGACCACCTGGCTGCCAAGCAGGTTTATGTTGTCGAACGACACTTCGCGCCAGAAATCGTCGAGGCTCGGATGCGGCCCCAGCGCCTGCGTCTCGAACCAGGCCGGCTGCTCCGGCGTGCTTGCGTCGTCGGCAAACCGGACCAGGATCCAGACATAGGGCTGCGAGCCAGTGGCGCGGAAGCGCGTGCCATCGTCGCGGTCGGTTTCGCGTTCCAGTGCGAGTGACTCGACTTCGAGTTCCGCGTCGCGCAGCACCTTGCCTTGTACGACAACGCGCTGCCGATTGAACACCCGCGCTCCGCCGGCGGCGTCGACGCGTTCCGGGTCCACGTTCAGCAGCCACGTCGCACCGCCGTCGTCCGTGAGCACGTAGCGGACCCGCGGCGCGCCACTGCCGAGCGGTAGCGGGTCACCCCAGACGAAATCCAGCCTGCCCGCCAGCGCCACATCCTGTCCGGCGGCGAGTCCCTGCATCTGCGGATCGTCGGCGAACGCCCAGACGGCTCCCAACACCGCCACCACCGCCAGGGCAACCCCGCAACATGTATTCATCGTATGAGGTCTCATGATTCAGCCTTGCCCGTATTCACTGGCCAACCGTCACACTCCCGCCATAGGCCTCGATCCGCATGGCCTTGGCGATCGTCGCTGTTGCCGCCGATGAGCCGGCCTTGATGCGCAGGGTGCCACCCGCATCGATGGCATTCACCCCTTCCATCAGTGTGTTATACGGCTGGACAAACGTGCCGCTCTCGGTGCCGGTGTAGGCAAAATCGACCCAGATCACATTGCCGAGCCCCGCGTACACGACGTACAGCGCGTTGTAGCCGATCCGGGAGCAGCCGTACTCGATCCGGCAGTAGCCGCCATCTTCGCCCCAGCCGGCACCCCACGAGTTCCGCATCAGCCAGACGCCGTCGGTGCCCTGGTTGTCATCCCAGCCGACCAGCACGACCGTATGGTTGATGGCCACGTCTTCGCAGTCATTGAAGATGCCGCCGGTGTACGCTTTCATCGCGTCGTTGGCATAGACGCACACGACGATCGGACCGTGATCGTAGATGGCCTGCTTCAGTTGCCCGACCGTGGGGACGCCCCATTCCGGTCCGACAAACACCCAGTCCTCGAGGAAATACTCGTGCGTGTAAGGACAGCCGCAGGGTGCGTCCCACGCCACGTATGGGAACTCGGCCGTCGGCACCGTGCCGTGGTGACCGCACTGGTCGAACGACGTGCCGTACACCAGGTAGAAATTCGCCGCCGTGCCCGGCCATTCGCCGCCGCAGCCCCCCAGCCCGCAGCAACTGATGAGCCATTGCTCCGAGAGGCTCGCCGTGACACCATCCTGCAGCAAAATCTGCGACTCGAACGCCCCGTTGAGCCCGAACGCCCAGCACGCCCCGCAACCGAGCTGGTTCTTGACCGGCGTGCAGCCGCCGGCGTCGCGCCAATCGAACGCGGCCGGCAGGTCGCGCGACGGCGTGCACGGGTCGAAGCGGGCCCCGCGGCGCCAATCGGCCGGCACCTTCAGTCCGAAAGCTTGGTGGTCCGGGTACTGCGACGCTTCCGTCTCACCCACCGTGAAGGTCCAGCCTTCACGCTGACCGCGCTCGCGCAGGGCCTCAATGTCGGCCGGCGTCAGTTGCGCGACCGCTTCACGCGCCAGCCCGCAGACCGCGGCGACCATCAACATGTTCAACACGCATCGCATGCTCACGCTCCTCGCGTGCGACGAGTCCAGCCTCTATTGCAGCGAGACCAAGACCAACACGAGGCCGCGACCGCTCTCCAGGCGCGACATGGCTTTGCCGATCACGGCGCCCTGCGCCCGGCTGGCGTCCGTGACCCTCATCAAGTGGCCCGCCACGTCCGCCGTGGTCAGCAGATCGCCCGGCTGAATGGTGCCGTTCGACGCATCCGCCCACGCGTACACGCGACCGGTCAGCGCCACGGGCTGCTGGCCATCCGCCACCGTGTCCCGCTGGCCCATCAGCATGCCCGGCTTGACGCCGCCGGCGCCGCTGATGATGCCGGCGACCGTGCGGTCATAGGCCTTCGTGCTGACGATGAGCTTGCCCGGATTCTCCGGATCGATGCAGACCACCATGCCCGGCTGCGTGTCGGTCCCCGTCGCGCCGACGTCGAACTGCTCCGACAAGTCGCTGCCGCCGGTGATCTGCAGCACGCTGACGGAGGTCTTGCCATCATTCTCTACGCGGAACACGAGGTCGCCGCCGGTCGCGCCGCTGAACCCCTTGATGATGTCGCCGGTACCTTTGTTCACGAAGACTGCGTTGGCGTCCGTGCTCGTTGAGACGGAAAAAATGCCGATGCCGGCGGCGTTGTTGGCGAGCACATGGAGTGCCGGAAAGGCAGTTCCTGGGCCGCCACCCGTGACGCGGGCGCCCACCCCGCTGACACTCTCGGCCTCGACGCCACGACCAGCGCCCGCGCAGTAGCCGCGCACGCCATAGCTCGTGCCTACACCGTACACACCGTAGTTGCCACCTTCGCCGCGGACGCCGGTCTGTGAGCCTTCGGCGACGACGCCGTTGACGGCCCCGGTGACGTGGATGCCGCGCACCGCGCTGCTGGTCGCCACGTGCAGGTCAGCATCCGGCGCGTTGGTGCCAATGCCCACGTCGCCGCCGCTGTAGTAAATCACGCCGCCCGTACCAGACTGCCAGAGCGATTCCCCACCGCCAGCAGGCGCCTGCCACGTGGCGTTGCCGCTGGCGTCGGCAGTGAGCACATACCCGGCCGTCGGGTTCGTCACGAGTTTGAGACCGCTCATCTTGACGGTGCCGAGGACGTCGAGCTTCGTGGCGGGGTAGGCGGTGCCGACGCCGATGTTGCCGGCGTTGTAATAGATGTTGCCGCCGACCCCGAGCTGCCAGAGGGACTCCCCCGCGGCGGGCTGCCAGGAGCCCACGCCATTCGCATCGCAGGTGAGTACATAACCGGCGGTCGGCGAGGCCGTGAGCTTGAAGCCGCTCGCCTGGATTGTCCCGGCCACGTCGAGCATCTGAGCCGGGTTGGTAACACCGATGCCAACCGGGCTGGAGAAGTAGCCGCGACCGACGAAATACCCGGCATATCCGTTGGCAGAACCAGCCTCGCCCTTTACGCCGTAGCTTACCGCGGAGGCGTGCCGGGCCTTGCCGTAGACACCCGCGCCGGCGCCGTAGGTCTCGCCGCGCACACCGACGGAAGATCCGGTTGGGCTGTCAGAGTCAGCACTGGCCCAGACGGCAATTCCGTCGGGGCTGGCCGAGCTGGCGCGCACCGCGACGGCGTTGCCCGATTCACCTTCGTTGAAGGCGGACACGGCGTAGCCGTTGGGACAACCCGCGTAGGCATCGACACCGATCGGCGTCCCCGTGCTGGCGATGGCTTCGCCGAAGACGCCGCGGCCCGACGGGCTCGTCGCGCGGCCGTACACCGCGTACGTACCCCCGGTCGTCGCGGTCGCTTCGCCATAAATGGCGCGTCCGGATGTGCTCGTGGACTTGCCGTACACTCCGCAGGCCGCGCCCGTCGTCGCGCTGTTCTCGCCCTTGACACCGTAACCGACAGCGTTGTTGGTCGTGCCCTGGACACCGATGTAGCCCTGACCGCGCACACCCGCGTACTCGTCACCCAGGTAGCCGTAGTTGCCCTCCCCAGGGCACTCGCCGGCAATCGCAGTCCCACTGTTGTTGACGACGCGCAGCGCGAAGCCATTGTCATCCGTCGCGCCGATCGCGACGTGACCCGCGGTGTAGTAGATGTCACTGCCGCTCGCTTGCCAGAGGCAGCTCGCCACGCCGGCCGGCTGCCAGGTGCCCACGCCGGCCGCGTCGCTGGTGAGCACGTAACCGGCCACCGGCGACGTCGCGAGCTGCAAGCCGGTTGCCTTGACCGTGCCCGCCACGTCAAGCTTCTGCGTCGGTTCCTCGATACCGATGCCAACGTTGCCGCTGAAATAGCCCCGGCCGTAGAAGTAGCCGGCGTACCCGTGCGTGGAGTTCGTGCGACCGTAGACGCCGTAGTTCTTCCCCGCCGATGCTTGGGCGTTGCCGTAAACACCCATGCCCTTGTCGCCATTCGCCACGAACGCCCCACCCACGTTGGCCGCGTCCGCGCCCGTCGCCGTGGCGTAGCCACCCACACCCGCGGAGACCTGGCCAGCCGCCTGGCCGACGACCGCGGTCGTGTCGAACTCCGTGGTCGTGCCGCGGATCGCGTTCGTATCCGGCCCCGTCGCGTTCACCTCCAGCGCAATCCCATCACCCGCGTAGTCCAGCTTCAACATGTTGTTGACGCCGGAACCGCCGGCATAGACCGCCTCGAACGGCCACGCGAGGTCCGCGGCGTTGAGGGCGAACTGCGCCTGCGGCGTGGGGGTCAACAGCTGGCGCGGCGCGAGCCAGGTGTAGCTCGTCCCGCCGGTCGTATCGACGCCGATCTCGATCCAGCGGGCCTGCCCGTTGAAGGGCGCCGCGCCGAAGTCCACCGGCACGTTCAGCAGGCCACCGGTCACGGGCACCGGGTAAGCGACGTATTCGGACGCGACTTGTGTGCCACCCGTCGCGGCATCCCACAGACGAAACACAACACGCGCGTTCGGTGCGTCGACCGCCGTGCCGTTGGATTTCAACTGACCCTGGTAGGTGAAGGCCGTTCCGACGGGGCTTTGTGCGGCCGCGACGGCGACGACCAGCAGCGCCGCCAGCGCCAGGAGCAGGTTGCGAGGTGAGTTACCGGACATTGTGTTTCTCCCACATCTGCTTTTCCGCCAGGCAGGGGCACGCCTGGATTGCGCTTTTACGGGTACCTTGTGCCCGCTATCACCAATCGCGACAATGAGTGCGGATCCTCGCAATATTTGTGTAATGACGCGGCGCGCGCGACGAGAAATCAGCATGGGCAAGCGCACCGACATAACGACCCTCCTCAACCAGGCGAGTGCCGGCGACACCAGCGCCGTCAATCGCCTTATTCCTATGGTGTATGACGAGTTGCGCGCCCTCGCCCAAAGCTACCTTCGCCATGAGCGACCCGATCTCACGCTCCAGGCCACCGCCCTGGTGCATGAGGCATACTTCCGCCTGATCCAGCAGGAACGCGTGCAGTGGCAAGGCCGGGCGCACTTCCTCGCGCTGGCGGCGCAGGCCATTCGCCGCATCCTGGTCGATCACGCCCGCCATCACGCCCGCGAAAAACGTGGCGGCGGACGCGAGCGTGTCCGGCTCGATGAGGGCGTGGCCGTGGCGGCGGAGCGTGATCTCGATCTGGTCGCGCTGGACGAAGCGCTCGAGAAGCTGGCCCGATTGCAGCCGCGGCAGGCTCAGATCGTGGAGCTGCGCTTCTTTGGCGGACTGAGTCTGACGGAAGTGGCGGAGTATCTGCACGTGTCGCCGCGCACCGTGGACGGCGACTGGGCGATGGCGCGCGCGTGGCTGCGGCGCGAGCTGCGGGAAGATGCGGCGCCATGACGCCCGCACGCTACGAGCGTGTGCGGGAGCTGTTCCTCGCGGCCCGCGTGCTGCCACGGGAGCAGCGGGACACGTTCCTGCAACAGGCGTCGGGGGGCGATGGCGCTTTGCAGGCGGAGGTCGCGTCCCTGCTGGCCAACGACACGCTGGCCGACACCTTTCTGCAGACGCCGGCGCTAGGCAGCGCGTTCGCCGCCCGTGGACCGGAGTCGCTCGTCGCCACGGGCGCCGACGGCACGACGGCCGCGCGGGCCACCGGCGCTCCACCCGCACAACATCCGGCCCAGCTCGGCCAGTATCGCGTGCTGGACGTCATCGGCCAGGGCGGCATGGGCGTGGTCTATCGCGCCGAGCAGTTGAACCCGCGCCGGACCGTCGCGCTGAAGGTCATCCGCCCCGGCCTGCAATCCCGCGACCTGCTGAAGCGGTTCGCGCATGAAGGACAGGTGTTGGGCCTGCTCCAGCACCCGGGCATCGCGCAAGTCTTCGAGGCCGGGATGGCGGACGCGGGTTGCGGGCCGCAGCCGTTCTTCGCAATGGAACTCATCTTCGGTGCTCCGCTCAAGGAGTTCGCGGAGACCCACCGGCTCGACGTGCGCGCGCGGCTGGAACTGCTCGCGAAGATCTGCGACGCCGTCCAGCACGCCCACCAGAAAGGCGTGATCCACCGGGACCTGAAGCCCGCCAACATCCTGGTGGACCAGAGTGGGCAACCGAAGATCCTTGATTTCGGCGTGGCCCGCGCCACCGATGCGGATCTCCGCGCGACAACACCCGAAACGCTGCCGGGCCAGCTCATCGGCACCCTGGCCTACATGAGCCCGGAGCAGATCTCGGGCGATCCGCGGGAGCTTGACACGCGCTCGGACGTCTACGCGCTGGGCATCATCGGCTACGAGCTGCTGACCGGCCACGTACCGTTTGATGTCTCAACCAAGACAATCCCGCAGGCCGCCCGCGCGATCGTCGAAGAGGAGCCTCCGGCGCTCGGCACCATTAACCGGGCGTTCCGCGGCGACCTGGCCACGATCATCGCCAAGGCCCTGGAGAAGGACAAGAACCGGCGCTACCAGTCCGCGTCGGAGTTCGCTGAAGACCTGCGGCGTTACCTGGCCAACCAGCCGATCCTGGCACGGCCGGCGACGACGTTCTACCAGTTGCGCAAGTTCGCCGCGCGCAACAAGCCGGTGGTTGCAGGCGTGTGCGTAGCGTTGGCCGCGCTGGTGATCGGCATCGCGGGCACCACGGCACAAGCAGTGCGTGCCACGCGGGCGCGCGATCGCGCCCGCGCGGCCGAGCTGCTCGCGGAGCAGCGCCTGGCGGAAGCCGAGATGCAGCGCGCCGAGGCCCAGCGCCAGGCCGCTATCGCCCAGGCCGTGAACGAGTTTCTTAATGACGATCTCCTGGCGGCGGCCGACCCGGAACAGCAGGGCCGCGACGTCACCGTGCGGGCCGTACTCGACCGCGCCGCACAAGCCATCGAGGGGCGCTTCGCCGATGAGCCCCTGGTCGAGGCCGCGGTACGCGCCACGCTGGGCGAGACCTATCACCGCCTGGGGGCGGATGCAGCGGGCGTCGAGTTGCTCGAACGCGCCGTCGCGTTGTACCGCGCGCAGTTGGGCGAAGACCATCTCCGCACGCTGCACGCGATGAACTGGCTGGGGCTGACCTACGCCGTGCTGGGACGTTACGTCGAGGCGGAGGACCTGCTCCTGCGCGGCGTCGAAGGGCGCCGCCGCCTATACGGCGAAAGCGACGGCGCGACACTCGCGGCGATGAACCACCTGGCCTTGCTGTACGAGCGTCAGGGCCGCCCGGCGGACGAGGAGGCGTTGTTGCAGAAAACCCTGTCGCTGGCCGAGGCGCACCTGAAACCGGAGGACGAGACGCTGCAGACGGCGCTGGTGAACCTGGGGGATCTGTACAGGCGGCAGCAGCGCTACGCGGAAGCCGAGCCTTTGCTGGTGCGCGCGCTGGAAGTCGCGCGGCGCGTGCGGGGCGACGCACATCCGGCGACGCTCAACTGCATGGGCAGTCTGTCCACGTTATACTCCGACCAGGGCCGCCTGGCCGAGGCCGAGCCCCTGTGCCTGGCCACCCTGGAGGGTCGTCGTCGCGCGCTCGGCGACGAGCACCCGAAGACGCTCGCGTCCATGAATGCCCTGGCCGTGGTGTACAAGCGGCAGGGGCGGTTCGACGCGGCGGAGGCGTTGTACCTGGAAACGCTGGAAATCAAGCGCCGCGTGCTGGGTCCGGACAATCCAGCCACGCTGGTGTCGCTGAACAACCTGGGCGCACTGTATGCCACCGCCGGCCGTCACGCCGAAGCGGAGCCCTATTTCGTGCAGACGTTGGCGGCACGCCGGCGTGTCTTGGGCGATGATCACCCGTTGATCGTGAGTTCGCTGCGCAACCTGGCCGAGTTGTATGTGCTGATGCGCCGGTACGACGAGGCCGTGCCGTTGGCAGTCGAGCACTACGAGCGCGTGACGACCGCCCGCGGCCCCGAGCACGACGACACGCGGAAGGCCCTGGAGTTGCTGATCGGCGTGCACGAAGCTGCCGGCCGCGCCGACCTGGCAAATCAATGGCGCGCAAAGCTGCCGACCAGCCAGCCGACGGAGTGAAGCCGCATGGCCCCGGCGACGTGAATGACGGAGAACCAGCGTGACCGCCGCCAAACCCGCGCGGACAGTGATGATCGCATGACTCCCGAGCAGTACGAACGTGTGCGCGAGTTGTTCCTCGCCGCCCGCGCACAAGAGCCGGCCCGGCGAACCGCGTTCCTGCGCGCTGCATGTGCGGACGCGGCGGCGCGCGCCGAGGTCGAATCGCTGCTGGCCAATGACGCCCGCGCCGACACATTCCTGAAGACGCCGGTGCTCGGGACGGGCTTCGCCCTCGGCACGCCGGAGGAACTGGCAGCCGCCTGTCCGCCGGACGCGCGCGGCCCCGCGCCCTGCCCGGAGCGCATCGGTCCGTACCGCGTGCTCGGGGTTCTGGGCGAAGGCGGGATGGGCGTCGTTTACCGCGCCGAGCAGGAGCATCCGCGCCGCATCGTCGCACTCAAGGTCATCCGTCCGGGGGTCGAGTCACGCGAAACGCTCCGGCGGTTCGAGCACGAGGGACAGGTCCTGGCGTGGCTGCAGCACCCGGGCATCGCGCAGGTCTTTGAGACCGGGACCGTGGACATCGACACGGGCACCCGGCCGTTCTTCGCGATGGAGTACATCCAGGGCCGCTCGCTCAGCGACTACGCCGAGCGGGCCCGCCCCGGCATCCGACAGCGGCTGGAGCTGCTCGCCCGGCTGTGTGATGCCGTGCACCACGCGCACCAGAAGGGCGTGATCCACCGCGACCTCAAGCCGGGCAACATTCTCGTGGACGACACCGGCCAGCCCAAGATCGTCGATTTCGGGGTCGCGCGTGCCACCGACGCCGACCTGCGCCTGACGACGGTGCGCACCGATCTCGGGCGTCTGATCGGCACGATCGCCTACATGAGCCCGGAACAGGTGGCCGGCGACCCGCGCGAGGTCGATACGCGCTCCGACGTGTACGCGCTCGGCGTCGTGGCCTACGAACTGCTCACCGGCCAAACCCCCATCGACGTCGCCGGGAAGAGCCTGCCCGACGTCGCGCGCGCCATCACCGAGCAGGAACCACCCCCGCTGCGGGCGCTCAACCGCGCGCTGCGCGGCGACCTCGAGACGATCATCGCCAAGGCGCTCGAGAAGGACAAGACACGCCGCTACCAGTCGGCGTCGGACCTCGCCAGCGACCTCCGTCGCTATCTCGCGGACCAGCCGATCACGGCCCGCCCCCCCACCGCGCTCTACCAGTTCCGCAAGTTCGCCCGCCGCAACCGCGCCCTGGTCGGCGGCGTGGCGGCAGCGGTGCTGGCGCTGTGCGGCGGCATCGCCGGCACGTCGTACGGGCTGGTCCGCGCCAACGCCCAGCGGGCCGCGGCCGAGACGGAGCGCAACCGGGCCGTCGAGGCGGAACGGCTCGCCGAACAGCGCCGCGCGGCCGCCGAGACCGCCGCGCTGAAGGTGCAGACGATCAACGAGTTCATCAATTCGATGCTTGCCTCGGCGGATCCGGGGCGCGTGGGCCGCGAGGTGCGCGTGGTGGACGTGCTGAAGCGGGCGGTGGACGAGCTCGAGGCGAAGCTCGGTGACCAGCCTGAGATCGAGGCCGCGCTGCGCAACACCATCGGCGTGACGTACTTCGGGCTTGGCGAGGCCCGCGACGCCGAGCCGCAGTTGCGCGCCGCCCTCGCCACCCGCGCGGCAGTTCTCGGCCTGGAGCATGCCGACACGCTGGCCGCGCTGACCAACCTGGGCGTCGTGCTGCTGGAGACCGGCGATCTGGCCGAGGGCGAGGCCCACCTGCGCCAGGTCCTGGAGACCCGCCAGCGCCTGCTCGGCCCCGAGCATCCCCAGACGCTCGACGCCATGAGCAACCTGGCCAACGCGTTCCAGCGCCGCGGCCGCGTCGCCGAGGCCGAGCAACTGTGGCGCGACACGCTCGCTGCGCAGCGCCGCGTGCTGCCGGCGAAAGACCCGCAGCTCGCCACCGTGCTCAACAACCTCGGGCAACTGCTCAAACAACTCAACCGCCCCGCTGCCGCCGAGCCCCTGCTGCGCGAAGCCCTCGAGATCGACGTGGTGGCCTATGGCGAGGAACACCCCCAGACGCTCTCCGCGCTCAGTAACCTGGCGATGACGCTCAAGGCGCTCGAGCAGCACGCCGAGGCGGAGGCCCTGCTTCGACGCATTGTGAACATCCGCCGCCGCACGCTCGGCGAGCATCCCGCGCTCTACACGGCGATCAGCAATCTCGCGCGGGCCCTCGACGACCAGGGCCGCCTGGCCGAGGCCGAGCCGCTGGCCCGCGAGGCCGTGGCCGGCATGCGCGCAACCGCCGGCGCGGAGAGTGAGAGCACGCTGATCTCCATGAACAACCTCGCGTCGCTGCTGGTGCGCCTGGACCGGGCGGCGGAAGCGGAGCCGCTGTACGTCGAGTTGCGCGCCAGCGCGCAGCGGGCGCTGCCGCCGGACCATTTCACGCTGCACATCTTCGCACGCAACCATGGCGAATGCCTGACCGCGCTGGGCCGCTACGACGAGGCTGAAACGCTGCTCATCCCCAGTTACGAAGCCCTCGTCCGCCGGCTGGGTGCCCGCCACCAGCACACGCGCAAGACGCTCCAGTGCCTCGTCGCGCTGTATGAAGCCTGGGGCCGGACCGCCCAGGCCGACGCGTACCGTGCCCGCCTGGAATGACCGCCCGCGATCCCACTCTCGACGACGTTCCGGCACGCGAGTAGGATTCGCCTTTTCCGGCGGTTCCCGCCGATCAGACGCAGGAACGACCTCATTGGTCCGAGGTGCGATGCTATGGCCACATCTCGTGAGCAACCGGCCAAGGGACCCGAGCCCACGGGGCCGCGCGACTTCATTCGCGAGATCATCGATGCCGACAACCGCAGCGGCCGGTTCGGCGGGCGCGTCCACACGCGCTTCCCACCCGAGCCGAACGGCTATCTGCACATCGGCCACGCGAAGTCGATCTGCCTGAACTACGGGCTGGCGGTCGAGTATGGCGGCAAGTTCAACCTGCGCTTCGACGACACCAACCCGGAGAAGGAGGAGCAGGAGTACGTCGATTCCATCATCGCCGATGTCCGCTGGCTCGGCGCCGACTGGGAAGACCGCCTGCTTTACGGCTCGGACTATTTCGGCCAGATGCACGCGTGGGCGGTCGAGCTGATCAAGGCCGGCAAGGCCTATGTCTGCGACCTGCCCCCCGACCAGGTGAGCCGGATGCGCGGGACGCTGACGAGCCCCGGACAAGACAGCCCGTTCCGTAATCGCTCGGTCGAAGAGAACCTCGACCTGTTCGAGCGCATGCGCCAGGGCGAATTCCCCGACGGCACGAAGACGCTGCGGGCCAAGATCGACATGGCCCACCCGAACCTGAACATGCGCGATCCGGTCATGTACCGCATCCTGCATGCCGAGCATCACCGCCAGGGCAACCAGTGGTGCATCTACCCGATGTACGACTGGGCGCACGGGTTCGAGGACTCCATCGAGGGCATCACCCATTCCATCTGCACGCTCGAATTCGAGAACCACCGCCCGCTGTATGACTGGTTCCTCGACCAGGTCAAGGTCTATCACCCCCAGCAGATCGAGTTCGCGCGCCTGAACCTCACCTACACCGTGATGAGCAAGCGCCGCCTGCTCGAGCTCGTGAAGACCGGCGCCGTCCGCGGCTGGGACGACCCGCGCATGCCCACCATCGCCGGCCTGCGCCGCCGTGGCGTGCCGGCCGAGGCCATCCGCGAGTTTTGCCGGCGGATCGGCGTGTCCAAGACGGAGAGCGTCGTGGACATCGCGCTGCTGGAACACTGCGTCCGCGAGTTCCTGAACAAGGTCGCGCCGCGCGTCATGGGCGTGCTGCGACCGCTGAAGCTCGTGATCGACAACTACCCGGCCGGCCAGGTCGAGCCGATGGAGGCGATCAACAACCCGGAGGATCCGTCCGCCGGCACGCGCCAAGTGCCGTTCGGCAAGGTGCTGTACATCGAGCAGGACGATTTCCGCGAGACGCCGCCGCCGAAGTATTGGCGGCTGTACCCCGGCAACGAGGTCCGGCTGCGCTACGCATACTTCGTCAAATGCACCGGCTGCGTGAAGGATGCCGCCGGCAACGTCGTCGAAGTCCACGCGACGTACGATCCGGCGACGCGCGGCGGCGACGCGCCCGACGGCCGCAAGGTGAAAAGCACGCTGCACTGGGTGGCGGCGGAGCAGGCGTTGCCGATCGAGGTGCGGCTGTATGACCACCTGTTCACGAAACCGGACCCGGACGACGTGAGCGACGATGCGCTCCGCGCCGCCGGTGATGCTGCCGCGCCCGCCGAGGCCCAGGCAACCGGCGACTGGAAGAGCAACCTCAACCCGCATTCGCTCGAGATCATCGCGCCGGCGTACGTGGAACCGAGCGTGCGCGACGCCGCGCCGGGCGCGCGGTACCAGTTCGAGCGCCACGGTTATTTCTGCGTCGACCCCGACAGCGCGGCTGGCCAGCGGAAGCTCGTTTTCAACCGCACCGTGACGCTGAAAGACACCTGGGCGAAGATCGAGAAGAAGCAATAAGCGCCTGACATGGCACGTCCTGCGTGGCACGGCCGCCACAAACCAGCTTGCCCGGCCACGCGGCGCCATCAGTCCACGCCCGTTGAGCCGCGCGCAGACGTTGCCGGCGACCGTGTCTTCTCGGGCCGCACGGTGTACGATTACGCCAGCAGCGGCTGGAGGCCCCATGACCGACACCGAACGCGCTCTCGACTTGTTCAGCCGCCAGTTCAACTGCGCGCAGGCCGTGCTCGCCGCGCTTGGCCCGGCTGAGGGTCTTACCGAACACGACTGCCTGCGCATCGCCGCCCCGTTCGGCGGCGGGATCGGCCGCCTGGGCGAGACGTGCGGCGCTGTGACCGGGGCTATCATGGCCATCGGCCTGCGCTATGGCGCCGCCGCCGCGCGCGATCCAGAGACCAAGACCGCCCTGTACGAACGCGTTCGTGATTTCGTCGCCCGCTTCAAGGCCCGCCACGGCAGCATCATCTGCCGCGACCTGCTCGGCTGCGACCTCGGCACGCCGGAGGGCGTCCAGCAAGCCAAGGCCCGCGACACGCACCACACGGTCTGCACCGCGCTCGTCCGATCCGCGATCGAGCTGGCGGGCGCGGTGTAGCTCGCCCGCCAGGTCGCGGAGCGCAGCGCGCTGCCCCTGCTCACTTTATCACCTGATCACCCCCCCCAGTGGCTCGCGCTGTTACCTGGTCACGTCGTCACGCCGGCGCCGGCTTCTCGCGCAGCACGTGAATCCGCAGCCGCTTGATCCGTCGGGCTTCCGCGTCCACGATCTGCACGCGGATGTTCTCGTGCTGGAACTCCTCCCCGGCCGCTGGAATCTTCCCCAGCGTCGCGAACACAAACCCCCCGATCGTCTCGTAATCCTCCTCCTCCGGCAGCTCGATCTCCAGCTCCGCGTTGATCTCGCTGATGTGCACGCGCGCGTCAACCTCGAGCGTGTCCTCATCCACGCGGTTCATTGCCGGCGGCGGCCGCTGGTCGTACTCATCGTCGATCTCACCGACCAGCTCTTCGAGAATGTCCTCGAGCGTCGCGAGCCCCGCCGTCCCGCCGTACTCGTCGAGCACGATCGCGATCTGCACCTTCGTCGCGCGGAACTCGTTGAGCAGCTCGTCGAGCGTCTTCGTCTCCGGCACGTAGGGCGCAGCACGCATGATCCGCCGGGCGTCGAAGGGCTCATCCGGGTTCAGCCGCAGCAGGTCCTTCGCGTACACGACGCCGATGATGTGGTCGATCGACCCGTCGTACACCGGGATGCGCGAATGCCCGGTACTCAGGATCGTCTGCCGGACATCATGGTAGGTCGCATCCGCCGGCACGGCGTTGATGTCCGTCCGCGGCGTCATGATCGCGTTGACCGCCGTCTCGTCCAGCTCGAAGACGGACTCGATCATCTCCTTCTTCTCTTCGTCCACGGCGCCGTAGGCTTCGCCTTCGGAGACGGCGTCGAGAATCTCCTGCTCCGCGCGCTCGGTCTCCGCCTCCTCCGTGACCTCGTCCTTGCCGAGCAGGCGGCGTACAACGAACTCGATGGCGTCGAAGCACCGCACGATCGGCCAGAAACCCAGCCGCAGCACGACCAGCACGCCGAGGCTGCGCGCCAGGATCGTCTCGCCCGCATGTACCGCCAGCGCGTGCGGGATCGCGATCGCGAACACCGACAGCAGAATCAGGCTAATGAGCGCCGCCGCCACGCCGGCCACGATGTCGGGCGGCCGGCCGAGATCGTTGACATGCCAGAACCAGACGACGACAAAGACACCGATACTCAGCGCCAGGCGCAGCAGGCTCGACAGCGTGTGGAGCTGCCACTCGCAGCGATCGATCCAATTGAGCCAGGCATCAGAGCTTTTGTCCGGGAGCAGTTCCGACAGCCGCGCGCGCGAATGAACAGGAAGCGCATACGCGAGGGTGGATATGTACAGGGTCAGTCCGAGCAGGACCAGCCCCACGACAATTGTCAACGCGTCGCCTCGCTACCGGTCGACCGCCCTCGGGGCGCACCTGCCGTCAGCCCCCGGGGCCGATTCGCGCCTATGCTAGCGTGGTGACCGGCCGGCTGGCAACCCGCTCAGCCCGTTCGCCCGACAAGCTGCTGCAGGCAATCGCGCATCCGGTTACGGTCACGCTTCGCGGCCACAGCCCGCAGCAGATCGGCTTGGCGTGGCGTAAAGGGCGCCGGGAGATTCAAAACATCGCCTCCACGCCCCAGGCTGTCCATCAACGTCGCGACCAGCGCGTCCAGTCCCCTTCCATCCGGCGCGCAAGCCGGCACAGCCCGCGGCTGCCACGCGGATGGCAGGGCTTGCCGCGCCGCCTGCGTGCCGCCCGCCAGGTCCACCTTGTTGAGCACTACACATGCCGGCCGCAGACCGCCGTACGTTTCCACGAACTCGCTCGACACCTTGCCGGCGTCCAGCACCACCACCACCGCATCCGCCTGCGTAATCAGGCGGCCCGTGTGTGCGATCCCCGCCGCCTCCAACGCATCGTCGGCCGCACGCAGTCCAGCGGTGTCAAGCCACACAACCGGAAACCCGTCCGCCTCGCCGGGCACCTCGACCCAGTCCCGCGTCGTGCCCGGCACCGGCGAAACCAGGCTCACGGCGCGATCGGCCAGCGCGTTCGCGAGCGTGCTCTTGCCGACGTTCGGCGGTCCGGCCAGCACGACGCGAATCGGCCGGGTAAACCAGTCGATGACACCGCTGCGATCCGCGACTTCACGACACACGCGGCGGACTTCGTCCACGTCCTGCACATCCATCACGGCCTGGACCACGACGCGGAGCCGTTCGACTTGCGACAGAACCCAGCGCGCGCCGCGCAGTGTCAGGACGCGCGGCAGCAAGGCCAGAGCCTCCGCCTCCAGCGCATCGTCAACCGGCCACAGCGTCGTCTGTTGCTCGGCCGCCTCCGTCAACCCGCACGCCACCAGCCACGCCGCGCACGCGCGCACCAGCCACGGGTTGCCATGCAAGTGGAGACGCACGTCCCACGCCGGGGCGTTCGCGTGCGCCGACACGAGGATGTCGTCCACCGGCGCGCCGGCTTCGTCCACGAGCGCCGCCCGCCACACATCCCCCGCGCGCCAGGCGGTGTGCGCGGCGCCGCCGCGCACGTGGCGTTTGATGAAACGCGCGGCGCGCGTACCGCGGACGCGCACCACTGAGATCCCCGCCGGACCCGCACTGGTCAGTATCTGGTACTCCCCCGCCAGCGCCGCCGGCGCCGGATTCACGGCTGTCCCGCGGCCGCCCGGTACGCCAGCGCGATGCCCATCAGGCACAGGTCGGGCACGACGGCGTCGACGTAGTCGGTCATTTCCGCCACCAGCGGCGCATTGCCGCCCGTGATCACCAGCCGCGGCCATTCGCGCAGCTCGGTCGCGTAACGTTCGACGATCTCGCGCAGCGCCCCCAGGATGCCGTACACCACGCCGTTGACGATCGCATCGTGCGTGTTGCGGCCGAACACGGCGGCGGGCACGCCGGGGCTGACGCGCGGCAAATGGGCCGTAGCAGCATGCAGGGCGTCGCAGCTCATCTGGAAGCCGGGCAGAATCGCGCCGCCGAGAAAGTGCCCCTCGTCTGACACGCAGTCCACCGTGACCGCCGTGCCGAACGAGGCAATCGCACACGGGCCGCGGACGCGTTCGTACGCCGCCGCCGCGGAACACACGCGGTCCACGCCGACTTCGAGCGCATTGTCGATCTCAAGCGGCAGCGGCAACGGCAGGTCGTCGCGGACGCGCAGGGCCGCCATCCCGGTGAGCTCCTCCACCAGCGGCTGCACGAGTTGCGTCCCGCGCGGATTCACGCTGCCAATGACCACCGCGCGCTGCCCGCCGTTCAGCGCCCCCCAGGTTTCGGCGAGCGCGGCGCGGCAGGCGTCCGGCTGCAGCACGTCGAACCGGCGGCTGTCATGCAGACCGTCGCTGTCCCAGATGCCGACGCCGACACGCGTGTTGCCAATGTCGATCGCCAACAGCGCATCCACGGGTTCGACCCGATGCATCCAAGTGCTCCGCTCAAGACTCAGGGTTCAACGCCATGGCGCACGTTAGCACGGGGCCCGCCCCCGTCAATCCCCCCTGGACCGGTGAGTACGTGGCCAGACCGGCTACGCCGGTTCCGCTTCGTCATCGTCGTCCGGCGGAGGTGCGTCGTCGCCGAAATCGAAGCGGGGCGGCGGCTCGGCCTGCTGCGCGGCGCGGGCCTGCTGGACGATCGTCCACATCCGCTCGACCAACTCGCGCAACCCGGCGCCGGTTACGCCCGAGATGCCCAGGACCGGCCGGCCGAGTTCGCTTGACAGGGCCGCGAGCGCGGCTGGCGCGTCAGTCAGGTCGAGCTTGGTACCCACGATCAGTTCCGCCCGTGCCCCCAGCGCCGCGCTGTATTTCTCGAGCTCGCGGCGAATGATGCGATACGCCTCCGCCGGTGACGGCGCGCCCACCGGCGGGCACAGCTCCACCAGGTGAACGATGGCCCGGGTGCGCTCCACGTGCCGCAGGAACGCGTCGCCGAGTCCGACACCTTCGTGGGCCCCTTCAATCAACCCCGGCAGATCGGCCAAAACGAGGCGCCGATAACCCGGCAGTTCCAGGATTCCGAGGTGCGGCGTGCGCGTCGTGAAGGGATAGTCCGCGATTTTCGGGCGCGCTTGCGTGAGCCGCGCCAGCAACGTGCTCTTGCCGGCGTTGGGGAGGCCGACGAAGCCCACGTCGGCGATCAGCTTCAACTCCAGGCGCAGCATGCGTTCCTGACCTTTCAGTCCAGGCTCGAACTCGCGGGGCGCCTGATTGGTGGAACTGACGAAGAAGGCGTTGCCGCGTCCCCGGCGGCCACCGCGCGCAACACAGACGCGCTGACCGTTTTCGACCAGGTCCTTGAGGAGGCGGCCGGTGGTGTCGTCGTAAACGAGCGTCCCGGTCGGCACCGTGACGAGCAGATCGCTGCCGCTGCGGCCGGTGCGGTTCGCGCCCGAGCCGGGGCGGCCGTTCTCGGCGTGATAGTGATGCCGGCCTGCGAGGTCGAGCAGGGTATCCACGCCGGCCTGGGCGACGAGATAGACGGAGCCGCCGTTACCTCCGTCGCCGCCGTCGGGACCGCCCCTGGGGACGAACTTCTCGCGGCGGAAGCTGACGCAGCCGTCGCCGCCCTTTCCGCCGCGGACGTGGATGCGCACTTCGTCGACGAACGGCCGCAGGGTACCGATGTCGCGTGGCATGCCGGGGACTGAAACCCGGGGCGGAACCGCTGTCAAGCGCGGGGGCGGCTTTTGGCGCGGGCGCGCGGAATTTCGTCCCAAAAGATGGTTGATCGAGCGGGCGGTTTGCGTTGCAATGGAGCCGCTCGGCGGAGGTCGGTTTTGGCCTTCGCGCGCATCACGTGACCGCGACGGGACGAACTGCATGCCGCGCCGCATCCTCGTAGTGGACGACGAGCCGCTGAAGCGCATCACGCTGCAGATCGAGCTCAGTGAACACGGCTACGAAGTCTATGAAGCGGCCGACGCGCCAGCGGCGCGACGCATCTTCGACGCGCGGCCGATCGACGTGGTCGTGACCGACGTGCGCATGCCGGGCATGAACGGGCTCGACCTGCTGACTTATCTCAAGCAGATGCGCCCCAGCGTCGAGGTCGTGCTGATGACCGCCTACGCGACGGTCGAAACGGCCGTGCTGGCCATCAAGCGCGGCGCTTACGATTACATCACCAAGCCGTTCACCACCCAGGACCTGCTGGTCAAGCTGGACCAGCTCTTCGCCGGGCGGGCCCCCGACAATCGGGCGGCGGACGGCGCCGCTGCTGCCGAGGTCGCCGCCTGCGGCCGGCTGGTCGCCCGCAGCCAGGCCATGAAACGCCTGTTCGAGCAGGTGCGCAGCGTCGCCGCCACCGACCGCACGATCCTCTTGTGCGGCGAAAGCGGGACGGGCAAGGAACTCTTCGCCGAAGCGATCCACATGCATAGCGCGCGGGCCGCGCGGCCGCTGGTGCGCTTCAGTTGCGCGGCACTCCAGCCGACGGTGCTGGAAAGCGAGCTGTTCGGGCACGAAAAGGGGGCGTTCACCGGCGCCATCCGCCAGAAGGCCGGACGCTTCGAGCTGGCCCACGGCGGGACCATGCTGCTCGACGAGGTGGACGACATCCCGACGGATTTGCAGGTAAAGCTGCTGCGCGTCGTCGAGCAGCAGGAATTCGAGCGCGTCGGCGGCGAGGACCCGGTGCGCGTGGACGTGCGGCTGATCTGCGCGACCAAGTGCGACCTGCTCAAGCTCGTGAAGGACGGGCGGTTCCGCGAAGACTTGTACTACCGCCTGAACGTCATCGCGCTGACGATCCCGCCGCTGCGGGCGCGCCCCGACGACATCCCCGTGCTGGCGCGGCACTTCATCGAGAAGCACGTGTCGCTCGTCGGCGGCCAGCCGGTTGGCATCAGCGCCCACGCGCTGGACGAACTGCTGCGCCACACCTGGCCCGGCAACGTCCGCGAGCTCGAACATGTCATCGAGCGGGCCCTGGCGTTCTGCGGCAACGGCGAGATCCGCACCGAGCACATCCTGCCGCTCGGCACGGCCACCCCGGACGCGGCCAGCCTGCCGGTGCTCGAGCTGGGCGAGAACGGGCGCCTCAGCCTCAACGAAACGGTCGCCGACATCGAACGCCGCATGATCCTGCTCGCGCTGCGCCAGTGCGACAACAACCAGGCCCGCGCGGCCCAGCGGCTCGGCATCCCACGCACAACACTGCGCGACAAGATGGCCAAGTACGTCATCCCCGGCGGCTGATCCCGACGCCCACCACGCCCCGCCCCCGGGAAGTGCTGCGCGCGTAAAACATGCGAGCGCGGGCCGCCGCCTGCGGCCACCCGCGCTCACGCGTGGATCAAGATGACAGACTGCGGCTACGCGCCCGGCGTGCCCGCCGGCTCACCGGTCGGTGAACTGGCGGACGGGCCGCCCGGCAGGATGCGCTCGGCGGCGGCGAGCGCGCTGAGCGGCGACTCCAGCGGCGTTTCCACGAAGGTGCGCGGCACCGCCAGGATTTCGGGCGCCTCCGCGTACGTCAACTGGATGTCCTGGTAACTCTTGAAGCCGGTGCCGGCCGGAATCAGGCGGCCAAGAATCACGTTCTCCTTCAGCCCAACCAGCTTGTCCTCGGCCGAGGCCAGCGCGGCCTGCGTCAGCACCTTGGTCGTCTCCTGGAACGATGCGGCGGAGATGAAGGACTCGCTTTGCAGGCTGGCCTTGGTGATGCCCAGCAGGAGCGTCTTGGCGCTGGCCGGCTTGGGCTTGCGGCCCTTGGCCGGCACACCGCCGTCCGCTTCGACGGCCTCGTTCTTCGTCGCGAGCTCCTCGCGGCTGACGACCTGGTTCAACTGGAAGTCGGTGTCGCCGGGCTCGACGATCTTAACGCTCTTGGCCAGCCGCAGGTTCTCGTCGCGGAAGCGGAACTTGTCGACCACCTCGTTCGGCAGGAAGGCGGAGTCGCCCTCATTGTCAATCTTCACCTTGCGGATCATCTGGCCGAGGATGATCTCGATGTGCTTGTCGTTGATGGTCACGTTCTGCTGGCGATAGACGGCCTGCACTTCCTTGAGCAGGTAGCGCTGCAGGTCTTCCTCGCCGTTGATCCGCAGGATGTCGTGCGGGATGAGCGGACCCTCGATGAGCGGCGTGCCGGCCTCGACCTTGTCGCCGGCGTGCACGAGGAGCTGCTTGTCCTGCGGGACATGGTGCTCGCGCTCCATGCCGCCCTCGGATTTGACGATGATGGTCATCTTGCCGCGGCGGCGGTCGGCCTGCAGGGCCACTTCGCCGGAGATCTCGGCCATGACCGCGGGCTCGCGCGGCTTGCGGGCCTCGAAGATCTCAGTCACGCGGGGCAGGCCGCCGGTGATGTCCTGCGTGCCGGCGATCTCCCGCGGCTGGCGGGCGATCAGCGTGCCGGGCTGAACGGGGTCGCCTTCCTTGACCTCGATGCGGGCCTTGGCCGGCAGGTGGTGGAAGTCGAGGATCTCGCCTTCCTTGTCCTCGATGATGATGCGCGGGTGCTTGTCGCCCTTGTGCTCGATGACGACGTACTTGCTGCCCTCGCGGCCTTCCTTCTCGCCCCGCACGGTCTCGCCGTCGATGATGTCCTGGAAGCGGACAAAGCCGGCCTTCTCGGCCAGCATGGGCGTGAAGTGCGTGTCCCATTGCACGATCACGGTGCGCGGCGCGACCTTCGCGCCGTCGGCACAGAGCACCGCGGCACCGTAGGGCACCTTGTAGCGTTCCAGCTCGCGGCCCTTTTCGTCGTTGATCGCGATTTCGCCGTTGCGCTTCAGCACGCGGTAGATGACCTTGCCGCTCTCGGGGTCCTTCATCTCCACGGCGTTCAGGGCGTGGTAGATGATCGTGCCACCCTGCAGGGCCGCGATCTCGTTCTCCACGACCGCGCGGCTGGCGACGCCGCCAGTGTGGAAGGTCCGCATCGTGAGCTGGGTGCCGGGCTCGCCGATCGACTGGGCGGCGATGATGCCGACGGCGAGGCCCTCCTCGGCGAGATGCCCGGTGGACAGGTCGGCCCCGTAGCAGCGGGCGCACACGCCCAGCCGGCTCTCGCAGGTCAGCGGGCTGCGCACGCGGAGCATGTCGAGGCCGAGGCCGCCGTCCTCGGGCTTGGCCTCGAGCTTGCGGGCGACCTCCTCGGTCAGCAACTCGTTCTCCCGGACGATGATCTCGTCCGTGCGCGGGTCGCGGATCGTGTCGCGGGCGGTGCGACCGCGGATCAGCTCGGAGAGCTTCACGTCCACTTCTTCACCGCGGTAGATCGTGCTCTTGGTGATGCCTTCGATCGTGCCGCAGTCCACCTCGTTGATGATGACGTTCTGGGCCACGTCGGCCAGCTTGCGCGTCAGGTAGCCCGAGTCGGCCGTCTTGAGGGCGGTGTCGGCCAGACCCTTGCGGGCGCCGTGCGTCGAGCTGAAGTACTCCAGCACGGTCAGGCCTTCGCGGAAGTTGGCCTTGATCGGGGCCTCGATGATCTCGCCCGAGGGCTTGGCCATCAGGGCCCGCATGCCGGCGAGCTGGCGGATCTGGTCCACCGAGCCGCGCGCGCCGGAGTCGGTCATCAGGAAGATCGGGTTCAGATAGGGCTTGCCCTTCGGGTCGCCCTGCCGGGCTTCGTTGCCTTCCGCGTCCCGCCAGTCGTTCTTCAGCGTGCTCATCATCTCCGCGGTGACCTGCTCGCGGGCATGCACCCAGATGTCGATGAGCTGGTTGTGGCGCTCCATCGGCGTGATGACGCCGTTCTGGTAGTTGCGCTCCACCCGGTCGACCACCTTCTGGGCGGCGTCGAGGATCTTCTGCTTCTTGTCGGGGATGCGCAGGTCGGTGAGCGCGAAGGACAGTCCGGCCAGCGTGCTGTTGCGGAAGCCCAGGGCCTTCATGCGATCGAGCAGCGCGATGGTCGCGGCGCGTCCCAGGCGGGCATGGCAGTCGGCGATGACGCGCGACAGCGCCTTGCCCAGCGGGTAGTTGTAGAACGGCATCTGCGGGTCGAGCTGGTCATTGAAAATGCAGCGCCCGACGGTGGTGACCACGCGCCCATTGGCGGGCACCGGTTCCGGCAGCGCGTCGCGGCCCTGCACGATTTCCCGCTGCTTGATCCGCACGCGGATCGGCGTGTGCATGCCGATCTGGCCCATCGTGTGGGCCAGCATAGCCTCGGCCGGGCTCGCGAACGCCCGCTCCTGGCCTTTCTCGCGCTCGCCGGGCTCCCCCGCGTGATTGCACGTCAGGTAGTAAATGCCCATGACCATGTCCTGCGAGGCGGACATGATCGGCGAGCCGTTGGCCGGGCTGAAGATATTGTTCGTGCTCATCATCAGCACGTGGGCCTCGGCCTGGGCCTCGATCGAGAGCGGCAGGTGCACGGCCATCTGGTCGCCGTCGAAGTCGGCGTTGAAGCCTTTGCACACCAGGGGGTGGATCTTGATGGCGTTGCCTTCGACCAGCACCGGCTCGAAGGCCTGGATGCCCATGCGGTGCAGCGTGGGCGCGCGGTTCAGCAGGACGGGGTGCTGGTAGATGACCTCTTCCAGGATGTCCCAGATCTGCTGCTCGCGCCGCTCGAGCATCTTCTTGGCGCTCTTGATCGTGTCGGCCAGGCCGCGCTCGCGGAGCTTGCGGATGATGAACGGCTGGTACAGCTCGAGGGCGATCTTCTTCGGCAGGCCGCACTGGTGCAGGTTCAGCTCAGGGCCGACGACGACCACGCTGCGAGCCGAGTAATCGACGCGCTTGCCCAGCAGGTTCTCGCGGAAGCGCCCCTGCTTGCCCTTGATCATGTCCGTCAGCGACTTCAGCGGGCGGTTGCTGCTGCCCAGCACCGGCCGGCGGCAGCGCCCGTTGTCGAACAGCGCGTCCACCGCCTGCTGCAACATCCGCTTCTCGTTGCGGATGATCACCTCGGGCGCGTTCAGGTCGATCAGCTTCTTGAGCCGGTTGTTGCGGTTGATGATGCGGCGATACAGGTCGTTCAGATCACTGCTGGCGAAGTTGCCGCTGTCGAGCAGCACCAGGGGCCGCAGGTCCGGCGGGATGACCGGGATCACCTCGAGGACCATCCACTGGGCCTCGTTCGCGCTGTGGCGGATCGCCTCCACCAGCTTCAGCCGTTGCGAGTATTCCTTGATCTTCTGCTTGCTATTGGTCTTGCGGAGGGCATCGAGCAGGTCGGCGGAGGTCTGCGTCAGGTCGAGCTGGGCCAGCAGCTCGCGCACCGCCTCCGCGCCCATCAAGGCCCGGAACCCGGTGTCGCCGTACTCCTCCATCGCCCGGCGATATTCCTCCTCGGTCAGGAGCTGCTTGCGCTCCAGCTTCGAGGCGCCCGGGTCCACCACCACGTAGTCCTGAAAGTAGATGACCTTCTCGAGATCGGAGGTCTTCATGTCCAGGAGCGTGCCGAGCCGGCTGGGCATGGCCTTGAAGAACCAGATGTGCACGACCGGGGCCGCGAGGTTGATGTGCCCCATGCGCTTGCGGCGCACGCGACTGTGCGTGACTTTGACGCCGCAGCGGTCGCAGATCATGCCCTTGTGCTTCGTGCCCTTGTACTTGCCGCAGAAGCACTCCCAGTCCCGTTCGGGACCGAAGATGCGCTCGCAGAACAAGCCGTCCTTTTCGGCGCGATACGTGCGGTAATTGATCGTCTCCGGCTTCTTCACCTCTCCGAACGACCAGGCCCGGATGTCGTTCGGCGACGCCAGGGAGATGCGCACCGCCGTAAAGTCATTGATCCGATCGTAGACAGTTTCGGCCATGGGCTGTCATACCTCTTCTTAAGTACGCGCCTCCCGGCCGCCGGCCGGAAGGATGCACGCGGTCCTCGGGGCCCAGCCGCGCCGGTGGGCCGGTGGTCAGGCATTCGCGGCGCGGGCTTTCACGCCGCTGGCGACCCATTCCTCGGCGCGCATCGTCATGCCCACGACGCCGCGCGCCCGTCGAAAACCCAGTTCCTCGCAGAAGTCCACCTCGGTGCCGTAGGCCACCAGGTCGACACGCTGCACGCCTTCGGCGTACATGGCGTCGAGCACCCGCCGGGCCATCTCGGTGGCAATCCCGTTGGTGTCGTGCTCGATGCGCCCGTCGGTGCGGGTGACGGCCGCCGGGCCCTGGAGCGTCGGGTCCAGCTTGCACTCCGTCAGATAGCCGCGCAGCCCGTCGCACACACCGCGGGCGATCCCGATCAGACGCCCATTGACGTGGGCCGTCACGAACGCGGCGCAGTGCTCGGTCATCTTGCGAATCTGCTCCGGTCGCGCGGCGATGTCGTGCTGCAGCCGCCGGTAGAACTCGGTGAGTTCTTCCGGTGTCACGTCCTGGCCCGTGCCGTACACGACTTCGAGCATGGTCGCGCTCCTGTATCTCGGCTCGCCGCCCTAAATCAGCCGTCGCTTCTCCAACTGGATGTTCAGGCCCAGGCCCCGGATCTCGTTGCAGAGCACGTCGAAGGACACCGGCGTGCCGGCGTCCAGCGTGTGGGTGCCCTTGACCATGCTCTCGTAGATCTTCGTGCGGCCCTCGACATCGTCGCTCTTGACGGTCAGCAGTTCCTGGAGCACGTAGGCGGCCCCGTAGGCTTCCAGGCCCCAAACCTCCATCTCGCCAAAACGCTGCCCGCCGGTGCGCGCCTTGCCGCCCAGCGGCTGCTGGGTGATGAGGCTGTAGGGCCCGGTCGAGCGGGCGTGGATCTTGTCGTCCACCAGGTGATGCAGCTTCAGCATGTAGATGAACCCGACGGTGACGGGCTGGTCGAACGGCTCGCCGGTGCGGCCGTCGTGCAGCGGCACCTTGCCCGCCAGCGGCATCTCCGCGAGCAGCTCGCCGGTCCGGCCGGCATTGCGCACCACGTCCGGGTCCTCGCGGCGCTGCCGCACGTAGGCGTTCGCCTCGGCCACGGCCGCCTTGATCTGCGCCTCGGTGGCGCCGTCGAACACCGGGGTGATGACCTGGTACCCGAGCACCGCCGCCGCCCAGCCCAGGTGCGTCTCCAGGATCTGGCCGACGTTCATGCGGCTGGGCACGCCCAGCGGGTTGAGCACGATATCCACGGGTGTGCCGTCCTCGAGGAACGGCATGTCCTCTTCGGGCATGATTTTGGCGATCACGCCCTTGTTGCCGTGGCGCCCGGCCATCTTGTCACCCACCGACAGCGTCCGCTTGGTGACGACGTAGACCTTGACCATCTCGAGCACGCCCGAAGGCAGCTCGTCGCCGCGCTTCATGTGCCCGAGGCGGCGCTCGCACTCGGCGCTGATCTCGAGGATGCGCGGCCAGTAGCGGCCGTAGACCACCTCGGCCTCGTCGCGCTTGGCGGCCGGCTTGACCCACTTGACCGAGAAGGTTTCGATCTGCTCGAGGATGACGTCCGGGTTCTCGCTCTTGCCCACCTTCTGCCGCGTGTTCGGGTCGATCAGCACCTGCTCGGTGATCCGCTCGATCTCCTCGATCATCTGCCGGAAAAGCTTGATGCGCTGCTCGTCGCACTCGGCCTGGAAGGCCTTCATCTGCCGGTCGATGTCTTTCTTCTGCTCGTCCCCCAGGTGCGTGCGGCGGCTGAAGTGCTTGGCACCGATGACGATGCCTTCCTGGCCGGCCGGCAGCTCGAGGGAGTCGTTCTTCACGTCCTCGCCCGCGCGGCCGAAGATCGCGTGCAGCAGCTTCTCTTCCGGGCTCAGCTCGGTCTTGCTCTTCGGCGAGACCTTGCCCACCAGGATGTCGCCCGGCCCGACGCGCGTGCCGACCCGCACGATGCCGCGCTCATCGAGGTTGCGCAGGGCGCGCTCCGACACGTTCGGGATGTCGCGCGTGAATTCCTCGCGCCCCAGCTTGGTCTCGCGGATCTCGATGTCGTGCGACTCGATGTGCACGCTCGTGAAGGCGTCCGTCTTCACCAGGCGCTCGGAGATCAGGATCGCGTCCTCGAAATTGAAGCCGTCGAAGGTCATGAACGCGACGAGCACGTTCCGCCCCAGCGACAGCTCGCCCTGGTGCGTGGCGGCGCCGTCGGCGATCACCTGCTTCGCCTTGACGCGCTGCCCGGGCCGCACCACGGGCCGCTGGTTCTGACAGGTGCGCTCGTTGAGCCCCACGAACTTGCGCAGCACGTACTCATCGGTGTTGTCGATCACGATCCGCCGGGCGTCGACGTACGTGACCTTCCCGCCCTTGCGCGCCCGCACGACCATGCCGCTGTTCTCGGCCACCGGCCGCTCCATGCCCGTCGCGATGATCGGCGGGTCCGTGCGGATCAGCGGCACCGCCTGCCGCTGCATGTTCGAGCCCATCAGCGCGCGGTTGGCGTCGTCATGCTCCAGGAACGGGATGAGCGCCGCCGAAACGCCGACCGTCTGCTTCGGCGAGATGTCCACGTAGTCGATCCCCTCGGACGTCACCTGCTGCAGGTCGCCCTGCACGCGGCCCAGCAGCGTCCCCTCCTTCAGCGCCGCGGTCTTGCGCCGCGCACTCGCGTCCTGCCGGCGCGCCAGGTAGGCCTCGGGTGTCTCCGGGGCCGGCAGCGACTTGCTGTCCGTCTCGGGCTGGACCACGTCCGGCGGCGCCAGCGTGGCCCGCATCTCCTCGTCCGCGCGCAGGTACTTGACCTCGCCGTTCACCTTGCCGCGCGCGACCTTGCGGTACGGCGTGGTCAGGAAGCCATACTCGTCGACCGAGCTGTAGATGCCCAGCGACGCGATCAGGCCGATGTTGACGCCTTCCGGCGTCTCGATCGGGCAGATGCGGCCATAGTGGCTGATGTGCACGTCGCGGACCTCGAAACCGGCGCGCTTGCGGTTCAGGCCGCCCGGCCCGAGGGCCGACAGCCGCCGCTCGTGCGTCAGTTGCGACAGGGGGTTGGTCTGGTCCACAACCTGCGACAGCTCGCTGCGGCCGAAGAAGAAGTCGATGCTGCTGGAGATGCTCTTGGTGTTGACCAGCTCGGCCACCTTGCCGATGGTCTCCGGATCCTTCAGGCTCATGCGCTCCTGGACCGTGCGGCGCAGCTTGAGGAAGCCCTTGCGCAGTTCGTCGGAAGCCAGCTCGTCGATGGTGCGCAGCCGGCGGTTGCCGAGGTGGTCGATGTCGTCGACCTGCCCCTCACCCGACCGCAGCGCCAGGATGTAGCGCAGCGATTCGACGAAGTCCTCGGGCTTCAGGACCATCTCCGTTTCGGCGATGCCCTTCTCGAACTTGCGGTTCAGCCGGAAGCGGCCGACCTTGCCCAGTCGATAGCGGTTCTCGTCGTAGAATTTCTCGTGGAACAGCTTGCGGGCCTTGTCGAGCTGCACGGGGTTGCCGGGCCGCAGCCGCGCGTAGATGCGCTGCAGGGCCTCCTCGTGGGTCTGCGAGCCGTCTTCGGCCAGCGTGTTGAGGATGATCGGGTCGGCCATCTTGCCGATCACGTCCACCTGCTTGATCGAGGACTCGCGGATCTTGTTGAGCGCCTCGCCGATCTGGCGACCCGCCCCGACCAGCTCCTCCCCGGTCTCCGGGTCCACCACGGGCCCGACCGTCCACATCTCCGGCTTGAGCTGCGCGACGCGCATCTGCTTCACCGGGTAGAATGCGCGGACAATGGACTCGGTGGTCCCGTACTTCTCGTCCATCGCCCGCAGGAACGTCGTCGCGGGAATCTTGCTGCTCTGGTCGATCCGCACGGCGAGGATGTCCTTGCGCGTGACGTTGATCTCAATCCAGGAGCCGCGCTCCGGGATGATGCGGCAGGCGTGCAGCGCCCGGTCACCCTCGGCGGACTCCTTCACGAAGTCGACGCCGGGCGAGCGGTGCAACTGCGAAACAATCACCCGCTCCGAGCCATTCACGACGAACTCGCCCCCGCCGATCATGATGGGAATCTCGCCCAGGTAGATCGACTCTTCCTGAACCTCCTCGACGTCTTTGCGATGCAAGCGCACCTTGACCCGGAAAGGCATCCCGTAGGTCAGCCCCAGCTCGCGGCACTCGTCGGTCGTGTAGCGGGCCGGGTCCAGCGCGTACTCGACGTACTCCAGCCGCATGTTCCCGTCGTAGCTTTCGATCGGGAACACTTCGCGCAACAGCCCCTCGAGGCCGATTGGCGCGCGGTCGGCCGGTGCCTTGTCCGCCTGCAGGAAACGGGCGTAGGAGTCCGTTTGGATCTCAATCAGGTCCGGCACCTGAATGGCATCGCCGTAGCGACTGAAATCGCGAACCTTAGTCACTTGCATTCGAGCAGCCCTCGCGGTTTGTCGAACGGTCAACGTTCAGACCAAGCCCCCAGGTCGGTGCCGCGCGCGATGTGCGCTGGACAGACCATGCCCCTCCCACAGACGTGGGTCGCCTGTGGACAGAATCCCCGCCATGGATTCCATCAGCAATGAGCAAAACCTGCCGGTCCGTCGCGCACTACCACCGAAATCTCGCAAGCCACACATTATTGCCAGAGGGCACCTAGAACGCAAGCGTGTTCTCGGTTATTTTGTGAACATGCGGCCGCGGTCGGATGCGACACCGCCAACCCACGACGACCTCGCGCCGGGACGAGCCAACAGGCACATTATGGGACACTGGATCGGACTGGACTACGGCACCCGCCGCATCGGCGTCGCCACGGCCGACCCCCGCGGCCGTATCGCCACCCCCACCACCACGCTGAACAGCTCCGGGAACGCTTCCAGGGACGCCCAGACCATACTGCGTTGGACCGCCGACCGCGATGTTCAGGGCATCGTCCTCGGTCTGCCACTCAACATGGACGGCTCCGACAGCCAGCAGACGCGCCGGACGCGCGCCTTTGCCGACGCGCTCCGCCGCGCGAGCATCGTGACCGTCGAACTCTGGGACGAGCGCTTGAGCACTTTCCAGGCGGACGAGCACCTCGCCGCCGCAGCGGTGCGCCCCGGACGCCGGCGGGCGCTGCGCGACGCGCTGGCGGCGCAGGTGATCCTGCAGTCGTTTCTCGACGCGCGGCGCGCCGCCGCCGACCCACCCGCGCCGGCGGAATGATTGCCTCGGACGCGATGTCGCGGTGGCACGCGCACCCCCTATAATCGCAACCTGGCGCCAGACCCCGTGGGAGACCGCGACGTGAGTGCCGAGTGGAATATGCCGCGGCGGACCGATGCCTGTGCCGGCTGCGGGCGCGCGTTCGAATTCGGCGAGACATTTCAGGCGTTCCTGTACGAGCTCGACGGCAGCTACACACGACGAGACTACTGCACCGCCTGCCAGCCGCCCGCCGTGCCCGCCGCTGTGGGCGCGTGGAAGACACGCCGCCCCGCCCCGGCTCCGCGCGCGGTGCGCCCGTTTGACCGCGAGGCCATCCTCGCGTTTTTCGAGCGGCTGGAGGACGCGGTCGCGGCCCAGCAGGTGCAGCTCCGTTTCGTGCTGGCGCTGCTGCTGTGGCGCAAGAAAGCCCTGAAGCTGGAGCGCACCGCCCAGCTCAATGGTCGCGAAACCTGGGAGTTCACGGCGCCGCGGACCGGCACACTGCATCGGGTTGTCCGCCCCGAACTCGACGAGGAAGAGCTGGAACGGCTCAGCGAACAACTGGAACACCTGCTGGCAGGCGAGCCCGTGGCAGGCGGCAAAGCGCTGTCCGATTGCCTGTGGAAGGAGGAGACCGATGAGTAAGGCCCGCGTGGCGCTCTTGCCGCTGCTCGTCCTCTTCGCCGGCTGCCGCGCGCTGCCCTGCAACCCGCCGCAGAGCCGGATCGAGGCGCTCGATCGCGTCAATAACAACTTGTTGAGACTCCAGCAGCCCTTGAGCTGCTCCGCGCTTGTGTCGTTTCGCTTCCGCGACGCCGATGGCAAGGAGCACGCGTTCATCGGGCACGAAGCCCGGCTGCTGTTCCAGACGCCGCAGTCGGCGGTGTTCGATGTGCGCTCACTGGCGGGGACGGTGGCCCAGTTCGGCTCCAACTCCCGGCGCTACTGGGTATGGATCGACGTTCCGGACCTCCGCAAGCTGTGGTGGGGAACATGGGGCTGGGTCGCCGTCGGAACGGAACGCCGTCTGCCGGTGCCACCCAACGAGTTGTTCGACGCACTGATGTTGCGGCCGCTGCCGGAGAGCCTGGAGGGCGGACAGCCGCCGCTGCTGCGCGTGGACGGCCAGGACGTGCGGTTGCTGTACACCCGCCTCGGCCCCCGCAAACAGACGCTCGGGTGGCGCGAGATCCGCGTGGATCCCTGCCCGCCGTACCAGCCGCTGGAGGTCATCGACCGCCTGCCGGATGGTCAGACGCTCATGCATGCGGAGCTGAAGGGTTACCAGGAGGTCGTGAAGGGCGGCCCGTTCACGCCACGGCACTACGTCGTTCGCTGGCCGCAGCACGACGCCGAGATGCGCCTCGACATCCTGAGCACCAAGTACCGCAGCGAGTTGCCCGAGGACGTATTTGACTTCCCGGACGGGTGGACGGGCGACACCGAATCCGTCGACGTGACGCCCGCGGGCACAGCGCAACCGTGACTACCTGGCGGAAGCGGCAGTTCGTCCCGGCTGGCGGCGTGGGGGTGGCGCTGCTCGCCGCGCTGGCCTTGCCGGCCGGCGCTCAACCCCCATCCGCGACCGCAGAACTCACGCCGTGGGCCGCGCGGCTGGTCGCTGGCCAGCAGACGCTGTGGCTCGTGCGGTCCGACGACCGGGGCGCGCGGATCTTCCTTCGTGGGCCGAACGAGGCCTTCGCGCCCGGCACCCCGCTGGGCGCGCCCCTCGATCAACTCGTCGTGAGCCATGATTTGCTGTATGGCTTCACGCGCGACGGGGCATTTTATTCTCTGCGGCCGGAAGGCTGGACGCGCGAGCTGGATCTGCCGGGCCGGGTGCACCCGGTAGAGCTAACCGCCGATGACTTCGGGTTGGTCGCCCTGATCCGCTCGCCGCGCGCGGGCGAGCTGCCGCGCCTGGTGGACGGCGCCCGGCCGGCTACGTCGCAACCCTTCGACCCTGGCACGGCCCCGTTCAGCGTGGTGCGCTATGACAGCCAGGGCTGGATCGCCATCACGCCGGCGCCGCTCACCCTGGCACCGGAGGGCCCGGTCCCGCCGCGGCTGGCCGTGCTGCGCGACGCGCTGTGCCTGCTTTGGTGGTCGCCCGACACGCACGATATCGAGCATGTCACCTGGGACCCCGCAACACAGGTGTGGCGTCCCGGGCACCCGACGCCGGCGATCCCTGACCTGGATGCGTTCTGGCTGGTCACCGTCAGCCGCGTGCCCACCCTGATCGTGGCGACGCGCACGGCGGGCGCGCCACCGGCCCTGAGCGCTTTTCGCCTGTTCGGCGGTCTGCAGGGCCTGCCGGTCGAATGGCGCAGAACGCCGTTGCAGGTCTCCGAACTTCCGCCCGGCGTGGAGGCGCTGCGGTACAGCTCGGCGTGTGCGTTCAACCAGCACGCCGCGCTGCTGATGCTCGACGCCGCACACGCACCCTTCGTGCGCTGGGCGCGGCTCGACGGAGCGCCGCTCGAGCACACGGTGGCTGCGGCGGACGTGTTCGGCGCGCCAAGCCGGTCCGCGCGGGCGCCGCAGTGGATCCAGGGCGCGACGCTGCTGCTGCTGCTCGCGGTAGCGGTAGCGCTGTTCGCATTTCGGCGCAATGCCATCGCCTCCGTCGCGAATCTGCCGGAGGATTGCGCGGTGGCGCTCACCATCCAGCGCCTGGTGGGCAGCGTTGTCGACCTGGCGCCGTTTCTGTTGATCTTTGCGGCCGTGTTCGGCGTGAACTGGTACCGCGGCCTCGGCGAGTTGTTCGGCTGGGCGGCGGGGCGGGATGCCGCGCGCGGCCAGTTCCCGGCGCTCGTCACCCTGCTGTGGTGGGCCACAAGCTGCGTCGCGGCGGTTCTCTACTGCCTGATCATGGAGCTGCTGACCCGCCGCACCGTCGGCAAGGTCCTGACCGGCACGCGGATCGTGTCGGAAACCGGCGAACCCGCGACGCCCCAGCAGATTCTGGTGCGGAACGCGCTGCGGCTGGTGGAGTTGTTGCCGCCGCTCTGGGTGTTGGGGTTCCTGGTCGTGCTGTCGCGCAACCGGCAGCGGCTGGGGGACATCTTCGCCCGTACGCTGGTCGTGCGCCGGGTGCGGCCACGCGACCCTGCCCCCCCCACCGATTAGTGTACTGCCTCATTGAGAGTGACTCAGGGGTGGTACGGGCGTCCCGCCGGTCGCAGGAACGGGCAAGATGCCCGTACCACCCACGCTGCTGCAGTCATTCTCAGGTGCCATGCCGCCTACGTCGTCAGGCCCGCCGCGCGCAGCACCGCCGCGAGCCCGCTCACATCTTCCGCGCTGAAGCTACCGACTTCGTGACTGTCAAGGTCGAGCACGCCCCAACACGACCCGTCGGCCTCCAGCAGCGGTATCACCACCTCCGAGCGGTCGCGCGGATCGCAGGCGATGTAGTTCGGACCAAGGTCCTGCACGTCACGCACAACGAGCGGCCGGCGAGTCTTGAACACTGTCCCGCACGCCCCATGCATTCCGATCGGCGAACACGCCGGCTTGTCGCGCCGCGCCGCGAGCACCAGCTCGTCGCTACCCGCATGCACATAGATCCCGACCCACGAGACGCCGGTGTCCTTCAGCGCGTCCCAGAGCGCATCGACAACGGCGCGCACGCGCTGTGCCCGGTCGCCGGCTGCCTGGAGTTCAAGCTGCACGCGCTCATAGGGACGGCTCTGCATGCCAACATCATCCGCGTCCATGCCGTACGCGGCAAGCGACGCTTGATTTTGGCGCGCCGCGCGATAGATTACGCACGGTCACTGGTGTCCGCCGCTTGGGGCGGTCGGAAGAATAGGGAAGCCGGTGCAAGTCCGGCACGACCCCGTCGCTGTGACCGGGAACGAACGCTGCACGAGTCATTGGCCGCTGTGGCGGCTGAGAAGGCGCAGCCAGTAGGTGTCGCGGGCCACGCCCCGACGAGCCCGGAAGTCAGAAGACCTGCCAGTGTGACCGATCGTCGGCGCGCCTTCGCGGGAAGGGCGATCGAGCATGTCGCGCGGCTTTCACTCCCCTACATTGCCCGGCGACGCTTCCGCCTCGCTGACGCCACGCGCGCCAGCGGACGTGCGCTCCATGCCTCTCCCCGTCAGCGATCCGACGTAATCACCGTCGGCGCGGCTCCGGGCCGCGACCGGTGCGCAGTGCGGCGCGGCCGCAGGTGGAGGTTTTCATGCGTGGGAGATGGTTGGCAGCATTGGCCGGCGGCCTGACGCTGGCGTGGGTAAGCACGAGCTTGGCGCACACGCTCGACGACGTGCGTGTGCAGTGGTGGACGGGGACCGGCGAACACCGGGTGCTACTGGTCGTCGATTTCTGGCCGTACAACGACGACGGGGACAGCTTCGCATTCGGCTATCAATTCGACGCGGCGACCGTCACGGGCCGCGAGCTCCTCGACGCTCTGGTGGCGACGAACCAGGGGTTCACGTACGCCGAGTCCAGCGGGTTTCTCACAGATATCTGGTACGTCCACGGCAACGTCAGCTACCACGCGGTGTACGACTGGCCGACGTCGTACGTCAGCTATTGGGTGAGCACCGACTTCGGCACAACGTGGGACTACTCCATGTGGGGCATCGACGGACGTGCGCTGCAGGATGGCGACACGGACGGCTGGCTCGGGCAGCCCGGCGACGATTACACGAGCGTCCCGGTCACGCCGCTGCGGCCGCCGGTCATGCCTGGGGATCTGGACTGCAACGGCGCCGTGAGCTTTGGCGACATCAACCCGTTCGTGCTCGCCCTGACCAACCCGCCGGCATACGCCGAGAACTTCCCGGATTGCAGCCTCCTGGCAGGTGACGTCAACGGCGACGGGACAACGGACTTCGGCGACATCAACCCGTTCATCGCCCTGCTCCAGCGGTGAACCATGCGTGCGTCACGCGGCTTTTCGTTAATCGAGCTACTCGTCTGCACGGCGATCATCGCGGTGCTGCTGGCGATTCTGGCACCGAGCCTGTCAGCGGCCCGCGCCCAGGCCCAGCGCGTCCAGTGCGCCAGCAACCTCCGCCAACTCGCGGTCGCCTGGCACTGTTACACGGGTGAGTACCGCGGCCGGGCGATGCCGCTGGCCTACACGGACCTGCGGATCATCGGCAGCGGCCCACCCGTGTATTGGTGGGGCACGAACGATGTCGCCGGTGTGGACCACACGCGCGGGTTCGTCTGGCCGTATCTGCGATCGGACCTGCGTGTCAACGGCGTTTATGAGTGCCCGCGGCAGCCTTGGGGAACGTACATTCCGCAGGGGGCCGCGCGGGCGGTGACGAGCACGTACGGCTATAACGGCTACTACCTTTGCCCGCCGCACACGCCCGGCTGGACCATGCACATCGGCGCTAAACCCTGGAAGAACCTGGACCTGCTGCGGCGACCCCAGGCCCTGTTTCTGTTTGCCGACACGCTGATCGACCTCGGACAGGCCCAGCCCGAGAACGACGCGCTACTCGACCCCCCGTCGATCTACTTCGCGCGCCGGTGGATCCCCAACAGCGCCCCGACCACCGCGTTCCGGCACCGGGGGCGCACGAACGCCGCCGCGGCGGACGGGCACGTCGCGGCACACGGGCCAACCGGAGGGGCAGTGGTGTCGTGGCGGTTCGGGATCGGGTCGGTGGGGGCGGAGAACGACCCGCACTATGTCCCGGACTGGCAGTCCTGGTAGTGGGTGACGGAATGTCGTCGAGGTGGCGCGTCGCGTCGCCGATTGTAGGAGTTTGTCCGGTAGTGCCGCGTGGATTGATTTGGACGCGCGGCGCATCTATCCTAATTTGACCGGTACCGTCTGAACCTGGAGGAACGAGCGTAGAGATTGCGCCGATTAGTCCTGATCTGCTCGCCATTTTGGCTTGCCCGGCGGGCGCGTGTCACGGGGCGCTGGAGCAACGTGCCGATAGGTTGGTATGTCTTCAATGCGGACGGCGCTATCCGATTCAAGAGCGCTGGCCAGTGTTGATCCCGGAGGAGGCGGAGCCGCCCCAGGAGCCCTGATTGAAACGCGCGCAGCCCAAGAACAAGAGCTTCGCCATCATCAGCGACATCCACGCGAATCTGGAAGCGCTGACGGCGGTTTTGGCCGACATCGACGAGCGCGGCGTGCGCGAGATCGTCTGCCTGGGAGACATCATCGGTTACGGCGCGAATCCGAAGGAATGCCTCGACCTCGTGCGCGAGCACTGCCGCATCACGATGATGGGCAACCACGACCACGCGGTCCTGTTCGAGCCGACCAATTTCAACCTGCCGGCCGAGCGGGCCTGCTATTGGACGCGCCAGGTGCTCGAGGACGAACCGGACCCGGAGCTGCGCTGTGCGCGCTGGAAGTTCCTCGGCGAGCTGCCGATCCGCGTGAAAGAACGCGACGTACTGTTCGTGCACGCGTCGCCGCGCCGGCCGATGAACGAGTACATCTTCCCCGAGGACGTATTCACCAACCCGCAGAAGGTCATCGCAAACTTCGAGCGGCTGGACGCGCGCCTGTGCTTCGTCGGCCACACGCACCAGCCCGGCGTGTTCGTCGACGACCCGTATTTCGATCCGCCGGACGAGCTGCCGGATTCGCCGTTCTACGAGGTCGACAACGAGCGGGCGATCGTGAACGTCGGCAGCGTGGGCCAGCCGCGCGACCGCGACGCCCGGGCGTGCTACGTGATCGTGCGCCGCCGGCCGGAGATGTTCGAGGACGGGGTCGAGAGCCTCGCGGCGGCGGCGCTCAATTCGAGCGTGGAGCAGGTCGAGTTTGTGCGCGTGGAGTACGACCTGGAGCAGACGGTGCAGAAGATCCTGGCGGAGCCAGCGCTGGAAGACCTGCTCGGCACGCGGCTATACGACGGGCGGTAGCCTGCAACTCTGGATACGCCCGCGGACGCAGCGCCAAGGAAGGTCAGTCCGTGATCACGCCCCGACGTCTGAAGCAGCTCTACGAGCAGGGCCAGAACATCAGCGCCTGTTTGCGGGAGGAGCTGGCGCTTCAGCAGAACACGCGCGAGATCATCGAGCTCTCGTATGACCTGCAGGCCGGCAGCTACGTCGCCGCCATGCACGACGCCGAGCAGGCGCGGCTCAAGCAGGACTACACGCAGAAGATCGCCGCGACGATCGCGCGGCTGTGCACGCCCGCCTCCGTGCTCGAGGCCGGCATCGGCGAGGGGACGACGCTCTCGGGCGTGCTCGCGTACCTGCCGGGCGGGATCCGGAGCTACGGGTTCGATCTGAGCTGGTCGCGCGTCGCGTATGCCAGACGCTGGCTGCGGAGCAGGCAGATCCGGGCTTGCACGCTATGCTCCGGCGACCTGGCCAACATCCCGTTCCTGGAGAACTCCATCGACGTGGTGTTCACCTCACACGCCATCGAGCCCAACGGCGGCAACGAGTTGGCGATCGTGCGCGAGCTGTACCGCGTGGCACGCCGGTATGTCGTTCTGCTTGAGCCGGCGTACGAGTTCGCCAGCGTCGAAGTGCGGCAACGGATGGACGCACACGGCTACTGCCGGAATCTGAAAGGTGTGGCCGAATCCTGCGGCTACGACGTCGTGGAGCACGGATTGTTCCCGTACACGGGCAACCCGTTGAATCCGACGGCACTGACGATCATTCGCAAGGAGCAGCGCGGCCCGGCACCCGACGACGTCTTCGCCTGCCCGCGCTTCAAAACGCCCCTGCAGGAGGTCGCGGGGATGCTGTTCAGCCCGGAAGCCCTCGTGGTCTACCCGATCCTGGATGGGATTCCGTGCCTGCGCAGCGAGAACGGCATTGTGGCCAGCAAGTTCCCGGAGATCGTGGCTCAGCGCTGAACACGCCACGCGCGGCGCGGGCGAGCTACGTCGAGAAGCGGAAGATCGTCGGCTGTGCCAGGCGCAGGTAATCCTCCACGCTCAGAATCAGCGAGGTCGTCAGCTCGCCGGCGTTGAAAGCGATGACCGCGTTTTCCCGAATCGATTCATCCACGTACAGCTCGAATGGCAGGATCGGCTGGCCGAACGGCGGCACTGCGCCAGGCGGCAGTCCAGTCAATTCCAGCAACTCCTCCGCCGAGGCGAAACGCAGCTTCTTCGCGCCGAAGTGTTTCTTGATGGCGGCGGAGTCGAGCTTGCGCGCCGCGCTGAGCACGAACAGGCGGAACGTCGCGTCAATCTTCAGCAGCAACGCCTTGCCGCCGACGCGCAGCTCTTCCCCGCGCGCCTGCGCGGACTGCTCCGACGTGTACGTCGGCTCGTGCTCCACCTCACGGAACGTCACGCCGCCATCACGCAGAAACGTGCGAATCCGATCCAGCAGCGCGGCGCTCATGTGCCACCTCGGTGGGCGCCGGTCCCCCTACCACTGGTCCGTGCGGAACGGCGACGCCGGCAGACCGTCCTTGTTCATCAGGTTCGGCTCGGCTTCCATGCTCCAGCCGAAGCGCACGGCGACCGGGGCGGCCACGGCGTCGCTGGAGACGACCACCGTCGCGCCATCGATGCGGGCCTCGGCCTTGACGAACTTCTGGTCGGCGCCGGCGATTTCGAACCAGGTCAGTGGCTTGTCGTCGCGTGCGGCGAGCCCGCCGCCCACATGGTCGAAGCTCACGCGAATCTTGTTTCCTTCAACGGCCATCGACTTGTAAAGCGGGCCGGAGTAGACGAGGTTCTTCTGACCGTAGGTGTTCGCGAGTGCCCACAGGGCGAGCCGCCGGCCGACTTCCTGCTTGTTCTTCGGATGGATGTCATCCAGGTCGGTGATGTCCGTCGTGACCGCCATGCCGGTGTTCGGAATCGCCAGCGCCGCGGTCTGGGCCTGCCAGACTTCCGGGATTGCTGTCGGGGCGATGGCCTTCTGGATCTTCTGGTAGCGGAACGGCGCAATCTGGACGTAGTAGAACGGGAAGTCGTCCTGGCCCCAGACGCTGCGCCAGCCGCCGATCAGCGCCTTCATCTTCTCGAAGTACAGCATGCCGTCGCCGCCAGCGGCGTTGGATTCACCCTGGTACCAGATCGCCCCGCGCAGCGCGAATGGCACGAGTGCGTGCACCATGCCGTTGTAGAGGCCGGTCGGCCGGCCTTCATGCGCGAGCCCGTGACGCGGCCAAGCCGGCGCGGGCGGCAGCGGCTTCTCAGCGCTCAACGCCGCACGCGCAGCCGTGACCCAGGCGTCGATCGGTCCAAGTGCTGAGCTCACCGCGGCGCGGTATTCGGCATCCGCCGCGGCGATTTCCTGCTTGATCGGTTCCAGCTTGGGCAGGTCGGCGAACCCGCACGGCGGCGTCCACGGCTCGATGCGCGTGCCGCCCCACGAGGTGCAGATCAGGCCGACGGGCACCTTCAGCTCACGGTGCAGCTCGCGGCCGAAGAAATACGCCGTCGCCGAGAAGCCGCCCCAGATGCCAACCTTGATGTTGTCGGGGGTGCAGACGCGCCACTCGGCATCGACGTCCGGCAGCGGCTGGCCTGCGGGCCGGTGCGGGACCTGGAAGGTACGAATCTCCGGGTAGTTCGCGGCGGCGATTTCCTTCTCGGCATCCTGGACCTGGTTGATGCCCATCTCCATGTTGGACTGGCCGGAGCAGATCCAGACCTCGCCGACGAGGATGTTCTTCAGCGTGATTGTGTTCTGGCCCGTGACGACGAGGTCATGCGGCCCGCCGGCCGTAAGCGCGGGCAGCTTGACCTGCCAGGCACCGGCAGCGTCGGCGACCGCATTCAGCGATTGCTCGCCCAGCCTGACCGTTACCTTCTCACCCGGCGCGGCCCAGCCCCAGATGGGAACGGGCACGTCGCGCTGCAGGACCATGTTGTCGCCGATCACGTGCGGCAGACGCACATCGGCCATCGCCGGCAGTGCGACGAGCAGCAGGGTCAAACAGGCAGTCAGGCAGCGACGGTAGTAACGGTGCATGGGAGGTTCCTTCACGTACAACAGCCTTCGTGGGCGGCCGATCCCGGCCCGGATGCCGGGACGCCGCGGACGAGCACGTTAGCGGCGCGCGGCGGGTCCCTGCAAGCAGGCAGCGCGTGCCGACGAGTGCGGTTGCGTACACCGCCGAGAGCGGTGGCCGACGCGCGGGGTCCGCCGTGCGACGGGGCGCGTCAGCTCCAGCTCGGCAATCGAAACAGGCGCTGGAGTGCCGGCACGACCGCGCCACGTACGCCGGCAAATTCTCCGCGCGTCGCAAACACGACGTCGGTCTGGCCGCACCTTTGCCGCGCGCGCCGCGCGGCCAGGTTCTGCGCCAGACGCGCCTCGAACGCCGCGCCGAGCTCGGCCACGTCCGCCTCGATGACAAGCCGGCCCGGCTCCAGCAGGTCGACGGCGCACAGTACCAGCTGCATCAGGTCGCCCGCGACGCGATCCATCGCCGCCACCGCACCGGCCTGCCCGGCCTGGAGCGCGGCCACGAATTCCGCCGCGCCGGCAAATGGGCGGCCGCGGTCGTCCCGCGCGTCCACCAGCGGATGTAGCACCGGCGTCGCGAGCTCACCCGCCGTACCGAACTCACCGCGGTACGGCTCACCGTGGATGATCAGGCCGATGCCCACGCCCACCTCGCCCCGCGCGGCATCCGCGAACCGCAGCACGACCGAGAGCTGGTTGCGCACGTCACCGGCACCAGAGAAATGCGTGGCCAGGCCCACAGCCGCGGCGTCACTGATCACATCGGTGTGGACGCCCCAGCGCTGCTCGCACATCGTCCGCAGCGCGACGTCGCGCCAGTTCAGCGGCGCGCTCCAACGCACGATGCCGGCCGCGCTGTCCACCCCACCCGGCAGCGCGATGCCCACCCCGCGCAGCCGCGACCACCCCAGTCCCGAGTTGTCCGTTGCTTCCTGCCGGACCTTGAACAGCCGCTCCCCAATTGCGGTCAGCCGGTCGATGGTCCGCGCGGGCGACTCCGGCGTGTAGCCCGCACGCCAGCGGTACTGCAGATGGCCCGTGATATCCGCCAGCCCGGCGCGAATCGTCGTGTCGGACACCTCGAAGCCGAGCGCGTGCGGCGTGCGATCAGACAGCGCCAACATGCGAGGGGCGCGGCCGCCGTGCGTCGCCCCTAGACCGGTTTCTTCGAGCAGGCCCTCCGCGAGCAGCTCGCGCACAACCGCGGTAACCGTCGGGGGACGGATCCGAGTAATCCTGGCCAGCTCGGCCCGGGAGATCCGACCGGCGGCTCGAACGCGATTCAGGATCAGGGCGCGGTTCACCTGGCGATTGAGTTGCGGCTTCCCGGTAGGATAGCTCGTAAACATGGGGGTTACCTTAATTAAGTAGAATAACTAACGCAAGCGACCAAGACCAACCGACCAAACACCCGAGTCGCCCTCGTGCGGCCCAGTGCGTTTCAGTAGAATCCGCCGCCGCAAACAGCCGACCGGAGCGCGCCTCGACGCCCGTCAGCTGGCCGTGTTTGGCCGGAGAGTGACCGATGAGCCTTCCGCAGCCGCCTGATCGGGGCCGGCCTCAACTACACCGCCCGCCGGGCGCTGCGCCGGGGCTACCACGCCGCGCGTACGGCCGCACCGGCGAACAGTTGTCAATCATCGGTGTGGGCGGGATGCTGGTGGCGAACCTGGAGCCGGGGCACGCGCGCCGGTTGGTAGCCGAAGCGATCGAGCGCGGAGTAAATTACTTTGACGTGGCACCGAGCTACTGGAACGCCGAGGAAGTGCTCGGGCCGGCGCTGGAGCCCTACCGCAACCGCGTCTTTCTGGCGTGCAAGACGCTGGAGCGCACGCAGGAAGGCGCACGCGCTGAACTGGAGCGCTCACTGGAACGGCTGCGCACAGACCACTTCGACCTGTACCAGTTGCACGCCCTGTCCGACGTGGCCACGGACGTGGATGTGGCTTTTGGGCGCGGCGGCGCGCTGGAAACACTGATCGAAGCCAAACGCTCCGGCCGCGTGCGCTACCTGGGGTTCTCGGCGCATTCGGAAGCGGCAGCCCTCGCGGCCCTCGATCGATACGCGTTTGACTCGGTGCTTTTCCCGGTCAATTTCGCCGCGTACACGGTCGGCCATTTCGGGTCACGGATCATGGCCAAAGCAGAGGCGCAGGGCGTCGCCCGACTGGCGCTCAAGGCCATGGCCCGCCAGGCCTGGCCCGCTGATGACCCCCGTCGACCGCAGTTCCCGAAGTGCTGGTACGAGCCGATCACCGACCCGCGCGAGGCCGAGCTCGCGTTGCGCTTCACGCTGAGCCAGCCGGTCACAGCCGCCTTGCCGCCCGGCGAGGAGATGTTGTTTCGCCGCGCGCTGGACATTGCGGCTGCTTTCCGCCCGCTCACGCCGGTGGAGCAGACCGAAGTGAATTTGCTGGCCCAGGCGCTGACCCCGGTCTTCAGCGCGTCGTGACTCTCAGAGGTGAATCGGCGCAGTCCCAAGCTACTGCATCACCGTGATGGCGCGACCCAATCGCCGGCTTCACACAGCAGTGCGGTCCGTCATCGTGGTGCGTGGAACTGGCCCGGCAAGCACACCAGCCGGCCGTCCGTCGCGCGGCGCATCCGGTCGAGCGCAGCACCCGTCACTCGCGCGGCAACAGAACGTACGCCAAGCCGCCCGTCTGGCGCATCCAGACCTTTTCCAGATCGCCACGGAGGTACGCGCGGCAGCCCTCCTCCGGCGTCCGCACGGCCGGGTCATTGACCAGCACGCGCCCTTCGGCGTCGAACCCGGTGACGACAATCAGGTGGCCCGCGGTGGACTTGTATGGCGCGCCGGTCAACATGCCCACCTCCGGCGCCCGGATCGAGATGATGAGCGGCTGACCGGCGGCGATCATGCGCTCCACGTCGCTCCACCCGGAGAAGCGCGCCAGGTAGCCCGGCACGTCGAGCGCGTACGCCGCCTGAACGGCGCGCGGCCAGCCGCCAAAGAGCTTATGCACCGGGTCATAACACAGGCGGGCAACATCCTCCGGCCCGCTCTCCACGCCGCGATAGGACAAGACCATGCTCACCGAGGTCGGACTGCAGATCTGCCCCTTGAATTCGGGAACGTTCGTCGCCTGCGTACGGAACGGCACGGGCAGGCGGCGCTGCCAAGCCGACGGCGGCATCACGGCCTCTGGCTCCGGGCGTGGCAACGCCGGCGGAATGCCGGTCAGATCACTCAGGCAGAGGTCCACGCGCCGCACACGCAGCGTCGCGCTCTGGCCCTCTGCACACGCCGTCCGAATGCGATACTGCACGCGGTCAAAGTAGTCCGGCGAACGGAAGTAATCGACGTCGATCTTGCCCTGCTCGCACGTCTCGATGCGCTCGTCCGCCAGCGTGACCGCGCCCCACTCCCCGACACTGAGGTACGGCGACCAGACGCCCGTGTCCTGCCGGCCCACACGCACCTCGAAACGGAACCCCGCCTGTTCCGGCGTATCGACGTTCCACGAGGCCACGACCTCGTTGAACCAGAAGTCCGTGTCCAGCACCGGGGACTCGTACGTGCCCGCCTGCGCTCCCGCGCATGACAAGATCACGCCGCGACCGTCATCCGCCAATGCGCCGTATTGGATCGTCCCCGCCTGGAAGCTCGCGGCGTCGGTGTGAGCGATGGCGTGATGCGTGTAGGGCAGCGGTGGCTGCGGGCCGCACAGCAGGTCATCGACGGCGGCCGCCATCTCGGCCAGGTATTCCTCGCCGCGCGCATGCTGCGTCATGCCGGCCAAAAGGTAGAGGTGCTCGCCGTGTTGCACACGGGCCGTGTCGAGATGCCAGTCTTCCCACAGCCCACCCTTGCGCAGGATCGTGACGTCGCGCCCGTTGAGGCCGCGGACGAAATCCTTGTTGTGGAACTCGAGGCGCGGCGCCGCGAAGATCTCCTTGAGCTTGCCGCACACCTCCGCGCTGACCAGCTTGCCCTGTTCCAGCATCAGGTAGTAGCGCAGGCACTGCCGCACCGTGGCGCCGTGCGAATGGTCGTGCAGCGGGTCGCCGTAGCGCGGCTCGGCGATGCCGTAGTGCTTCCCGCACCACAACCCGCCGCCGTGCTCCTTGTCGTAGAACGCGTAGCGCTTCGACCCGATCAGTTCCTGGATCTTCTCCAGCCCGACGAGTTGGCTGTACTTCGCCGCCAGCTCGTTGTCGGAGCGCTTGATGACGAGCTGCAATTCGCGCTCGATCGCCGGATCCAGGTTCGCCACGGCCTCCGGGTGCGTCGCGAAGTACGCCATCACGATGCAGATCTTCGGCACGCTCGCGCCGTAGAACATCGAGTCCGGGCGCACGAGCGCCGCGCGCAGGTTCGTCAGGTCCAGCACGCCGAAGGCGCGCGCTTCGTCCGGAATGCCCAGCTTCTCGCCGACCTGGCGCTCCAGCGCCTCCAGCGCAGGCTGCAGTTCAGGATCGAGCGGCGTATCGAACTCGAGGTTGTACGACTGCAAGTGCATGGCATGGGCCCAATCGCGCACATAAGACGGCGGCGCCCCGGTGGTCATCACGGGCGAGGCCGCGAGCGCCGTCTCGAGCGCGGCCGCGCTCACTTCGGTCGCCCGGGGCGACGCTGCCAGCGCCGCGGCCATCCGCCGCGCGGCGTCCGGCCGCAACCGCAGAATCTTGATGCCCAGGCATTTGCGATCCTTGGTCAGGTAATCGGTCAACGGCTGCTCGCGCACCGCCGGCGACGCGGAATGCAGGAAATCAACGGTGCCGTCGGGCGCGTGGGCGATCAGGCCGGTGTGGCCGGCATATTGCGAGTCCGCGTCGCCGCGGATGATGTTCACGAAGTCGCCGTCGCGCAGCTCCCCGAGGATGCCCGGCACGTTCTCCTTGGGGATGTAGTGGTCGGCGATCGGCTCGTCCGGAATGTCCTGCCCAATCCCGAACTTGGCGAAGAACGCCGCCCGCTTACAAACCTGCTTCAGCGGCACCGCCGCCGCTCCGCCGCCGAGCGTCGCCGTCAGGTCCTCGAACAGGAACGCGTTGTTGCGATCCCAGTCGGCGATCGTGTAGTGGTTCCGCGTCAGCATGGAGACGACGCCATCGCGGTAACGCAGCCGCTGCAGCGTGCGCAGGAAGCTCCACCAGTCGCGGCTGAGCGCCATCGAGAACATGTGCTCGCAGAAGGTCAGGCAGTCGCTGCGGCTCAGGCAATAGATCGGATCGGGATCGATGAACTCGTACGGGAACTCGCCGAGCAGGTAGATGTCATAGGGCTGGCCGATGTTCTGACGACCGAGGCGAATGACACGCCGCGCCAAGTCCGGCTCCCGCGCATGCACCACGGGCAGATACTGGTCGAGGTCGGTCTCGCTGAACGTGTACAGCGGCCTGGTTGACCCTTCTGGAGCCGTGCGGCAACCCGCAAGCACACCCGCCATCGCGATCCCCATCAGCAGCTTCAGCGCACAACACCCGGGCTTCATCGCCTTCTCCAGCGGCAGGAAAACATGGACGATCGGGCGGGATTATCGCAGAATGGTGTATACACTGAAAGCCGGACGTGGCGATTTCGGAGTGAACGACATGCTGATTCGACGACTGGCGATCGGCGGCGGGGGACTCGCACTGTTGCTGGCGGGCGCTGCCGTGGCACGCGCCACGGACGATCACGCCGCCACGCCCGGCGAGTTCTCCGTCATGCACATCTCCGACATCCACGTTGAGCCGCACCTCGCCCGCAGCGGCCGGGCCGGGCCGGTGCGCGGTGCGGAGACGATCAAGTGGATCGTCGCCCAGGCCGCCCTGCCGCAGGAGATCCCGCCGTTCAACCTGACGGCCCCGCCCCCGGCGTTCACCTTCGCCACCGGCGACCTGACCGAGTACGGGGTGATCGACGGCACGTGGGACCTGTTCGAGGCAGCGTTCCGCGAGCTGCCGTGCCCCTTGTACGTCGTGCCCGGCAATCACGACAACACGTGGGGTGCGCTCTACGCCGTCATGCGGCAGCGCCACCAGGGCGAGAACTACTCCTTCGACCACGCTGGCTGCCACTTCATCGGCCTAAGCTCGGCCTCGCCGCAGGAGCCCGTGCCGTCGATCGACGCCAAGACGCGCGCCTGGCTCAAGGACGACCTCAGCCGTACGCCGGCCGCGACGCCGATCTTCATCGCCCTGCACCACCCGCTCCACAGCTCCGAATTCGCGAATCCAACGGAGTACGACACCCTGATCGACCTGCTGCGCGATCACAACGTCGTCATGTTGCTCTACGGTCACGGCCACGGCGTGGAATACCGCGATTTCGGTGGCATCGCAGGCGTCATGGGCGGCTCGACGTTCGGCAAGACCGCCGGCTATGGTCTGCTCAGCGTCCAGCCTGGCAAAGTGCGGTACGCGTATCGCTATGAGCAGGGTGGCCCAGCCGCCACCGACCAGCAGACGGCCGGCCCCGCCTGGCAGAAGGTGTACGAAGGCCCGCTGCCCACCGCCGCTCCGCCGCGCCTCTTCCAGATCGCCAGGCCGGCGCCCGACGCCGCGCTGAATGCGGGCCAGCTCATCGCACAACTGACGGTCCTGGGCGATGGGACCCTCCCCGCCGGGACCCGCGCCACGTTCCGGATCGACGGCCAGGAACTGGCGACGGTCACCGGCGCCGCCGTGCTGGAGCCGGTTCCGCTCGCGGCCAACGAGCTGACCGCGGGCGCGCACCTGCTCTCGGTGACCGTGCAGCTCGCCGACCAGCGGAGCGACCTGCGCACCCGCAGCTTCCTCGTCGCGCGCCCGGACACCGAGCTCGTCTGGCGCAAGCAGTTGCCGGCCGCAATCAAGGCGCAGCCACTGGTCATCGGCGATACACTGGTCATCGCCGGCAACGACGGCCGCGTGACGGCGCTGGATAAGCGCACCGGCACGGAACAGTGGTCGTTCACGACCGGCGGCGAAATCCTCGGCCGCCCTGCGTGGTCCGGCGCTGCAATCGTGTTCGGCTCCGGCGACGGCCAAGTGTACGCCGTCAGCGACGCCGGTAAGCTGCAGTGGAAATTCGAGGCCGGTGCGCCGGTCTACGGCTGGCCGCTGATTGCCGGCGGTTCCGTGTACATCGGCGACAACGGGGGCCGGCTGCACGCGCTGGACGTGTCCGACGGGACGCGGCGCTGGACGTTCGAGCGGGCGGACTTCACGATCGAATCCCAGCCAGCCGTGTGGGGCGACCTCATCGTGTGCGGCGCGTGGGACGGTTACCTCTACGCGCTCAACGGCGCGGACGGGAAGCTTCGCTGGAAAGCGTACGGCCCGGCCGCCAGCGAGAAGAAGTCACGCTACTACGCGCCGGCCGACTGCGGACCCGTCGTGATCAACGAGACCCTGTTTGTCTGCGATCGCGGCTACGAACTCGGCACGTTTTCGGCCACCGGCGAAATGAAGGCGAAATGGGCGAACAAGGCCAGCGGCATCGCGGCCGGCGCTGACGGCGAAACGCTCTACGCGCGCACCAACGACGACCGCGTGCTGAAGCTGAACGCGCGCGGTGAGCCGGTCTGGGAAGCCAAGGTCCCGGCCGGGCGTTTCCCGATCGCCCCCACTGTGCATGACGACCGCGTCTATGTCTGCTCGAATCGCGGGCTGCTCAGCGTACTGGACGCGCAGACCGGCAAACCCGTGTGGAACTACCAGGCCACCCCAGGGCTCTTCGTCATGGCCCCCGTCACGGTGGACGCCGGTGACGCCGCGGGGCCGGTCTGCTATGTGGCGGGCATGGATGGGTCGCTCACGGCGGTGCGGGCGCGGCCAACGGCCGGCTCAGCGCGCGGGCCCGGTTGAGCTGCGGACAACAAGTTCCGTCGGCAGTTGGCATGACGTCGGCATGCTGTACTTGTCGACGATTGCCTGCCGCAAGAGCGCGTAGGCGCGCGCGGCCATTTCGTCGAGTGGCTGCCGGACCGTCGTGAGCGGCGGGTCGAGCAGCGGCGCGGACTGCGGGTCGTCAAAGCCGACGACGGATACATCCGCGGGGACGGACCGCCCGGCGCGCCGGACCGCCTGCAGCACGGCCAGGGCCAGATAGAAGCCACCGGCGATCACCGCGGTCGGACCGTCCGGCGCCATCAGGCGTTTTTCGATCTGCGCCATCGTTTCTTCGTCGAGGACAACGCTGTCTTTCGAGACCGGCAGGTCGCACGGCGTGAGGTGAATGCCACGGGCCATGAGTTCAGCGGTCGCGCCGCGCGCCCGGTCGCGGGCGTTGCTCAGGTTCATCGGCCCGGACAGGACCATGAACCGGCGATGCCCAAGCTCCCACAGGTGCCGGGCCGCAACGCGGCCTCCGCTTTCGTTGTCACAATCCACCGTCACCAGGCGCCCCTCCGGGAACGCGCCGCCGAGCACGACCACCGGGTAGCGCTCCGCGAGGCGCTCGACCGCGGCCTGCGACTCCAGGGGTGGATGGATGCAGATCGCGCCAACGTCCTTGCGCCCCTTGTCGCGCAGATCGAACCGATCGTGGAAGAAGAACTCCACGGAACGCGTGTCGGAGCGCGCGGCGCGCCGCAATCCGTTGATCAGCGTGCTGTGGTAGTAGTCGTCGATGTTGACGTGGTAGTGCTGATCGAACAGCAGGCCGACGAACAACTGGCGCTGCACCTGGTTGGCCGGATCGACATCCTCGCGCACGTACGTGCCGCGCCCCACCTCCCGCCGCAGCCATCCGGCCTCCACCAGCCCTTCCAGCGCCTTGTGCGCCGTGATCAGGCTCACGTCGACCAGCGTGCTGATCTCCTTCGTCGACGGCAGCTTGCAGCCGGGCGTGAGCACGCCGGACCGAATCGCCGCAATCAAAATCTCGCGCGTCTGGAGATACTTCGGCATGGGGTCCCGGCGATCAACTTTCGGCAACGAGAGAGGACCGCTCATATTCCGGCTCACCATTGCACAGCAACCGCAGCCCCATTCCAAGTTTACAGCCTATTTCAGCCGACGCAAGGCGCGGACGGTCCAACACGCACGACCGGACGCACCGGCACCCTGACTCCACCGCGCACACCCGCGCGCCGGCGTGGCGATACGCCACGACTTCGGAGGCGTCGCGCTCCGGCCAACGGCGTTATCGGGCATGCGGCACGCCGGCGCACTCCCAGCCGTAACGTGCCGCGCTCCAAACCGGAGTGGCGTCTCAAGCGGCGTGCTCAGGCTTGGCGCGCTTGCGCCAGCATCTCCTCGGCCAGTTTCCAGCAGTAGAGCTGCGTGCGCGGGATATGGAAAGGCCCTTTCCACAGGCCGCCCTTGGCCGGGTTGGAGACGGTGCCGTCGCGATGCAGGTAGCCGAACCACTCGCCGTGCTGGGCGTCCGGGAAGTGCGCCAGCGTCCACTCGTGGATCTGCTCGTACATGTGCGCGTAGCGCGCCGCACCGGTCAGGTGGTATGCAAGCAGTGCCGCGTACAGCGCTTCGCTGTGCGGCCACCAGAGCTTCATGTCATGCTCGAGTTGCTGTGGCGGCTTGCCGCCCACGTCCACAAAGTACAGCAGTCCGCCGTACTGCCGGTCCCAGCCGCGCTCGAACGACCACTCCAGGATTTTCGTCGCCCGCCGGGCCAGGGCCGCGTCACCGCGCCGCCGCGCGACCTCCATGATGAACCACGCCGACTCGATCGCGTGCCCCGGGTTCATCGTGCGGCCTTCGAGCGAATCCGAGCGCTGGCCGTTCGGCTCCACCACCTCCAGCACGCAGCCGTCCTCGGGTCGGACGAAATCGCGGAAAACCTCCGCGATCGTCTCGTCCAGGATCGCCTCGTACGGTCCCGGCGCGTCGATCTGCGCCAGCGTGTCCGCCGTGTTCAGAATGCACATCAGCGGCGACAGGGCTTTTAACGGCCGGGTGCGCGGGTTCGTCTTCGGCTCGATCAGCCCCGGCGTCTGCAGGTAGCGCATGAACGACTGGAACAGGTCGATCGCCCGCTGGCGGATTTCGGCCTCGCCCGTGGCCTGCGCCAGCGCCGCGAAGCCCAGCGTCGCGAAAATCTCGCTGTACACGTAGCGCCGCATGCGCAACGGCTGCCCGGAGCGCGTTACGAGAAAGTACAGCTTGCCACGCTCGTCGAAGCAGTGCCGCGTCAGAAAGTCGTAGCCATGCCGGGCGAGGGCCAGCCACTCGGCGCGCGGTTCGACGCGCGTGTAGAGCGTCGCAAACATCCACGTCGCCCGCCCCTGTATCCACACCGGCTTGTCCGTGCAGTAGATCGACCCGTCCCGATCCAGGTGCGTGAAGAACCCACCCTGTTCGCGGTCGACCGCGTGCCGCTCCCAGAACGGGATCACATCTTCAAGCAGCCCGGTACGGTGTGTATCACTCAGTTGCGTAAGTCGCTTGGCGTCCATCTCCGGCTCCTGATCCAGCGGGGTCGCGCGGCGGGCACACTATACCGGGCCGGCCCGCGCCGCGCAATCAGTCCAGTCCGCTCACGCCGACCACGATCAGCGCGCCGGCCGCGTCGGCCGAGCGCAGCGTGAGCCTGCGGATCACCCGTTCCGGCCGCGGATGCGACCACACCAGCGCCCGCAAGGCCACCGCCTCGCCGGACGCCGTCGTGCCCGACCAGACCACCGGCGCCTCCGCGAGCGCCATGCCGTCGCCGTAGGCCAGCACGTTGCGGCCGTAGACCACCGGCAGATCCGCTTCCGTACCGTCGTCGTACGTCACGCAATACTCGCCCACCGGCGTGCCGTCCGCGCAGGCAAAGTTGGTCGCATGCAGGATGACCAACTGCGCGGCTTGGCGCTCCAGGGTCAGTTCCACCGTGGACGGAAACCCCGCGCCGTGCGTCAGCTTGCTGCGCAGCACGATGGCCGACCGGTCGGCCGGCGCTCCAATCTGAAACGCCACCCCCTTCAGGCGCGTCCGCCCACTCGGCACATCCCGCAGGTCGTGCTCCGGCCCAAGCTCGAACCAGCCGCGCTCGTCCGCGGCCGCCAGAGCGTAGTTGCATGCCGCCCCGATGTCCGCCACCCACCCGCTCCGGTTCGCCGGCGGCAGCGCGCTCAGGCCCATCAGGTCCAGGAAGTATGCGCGGGCGGGATAGGTGTCCGGGTCCGGCGGCTGGTCGGCGTTCCAGGCCGCTTCGGCGGCGAGCACGTAGGCCGCATACTGGGGCAGGTGCCGGGCGAAGCTCTCCGGATCGAGCGAGTAACCGGCCCAGGTCGTTTGCAGCAGCCCGCGCGCCTTCTTCGCGTATGCCGCCCGCGCGAAGTTCACGATGTTCGCCGGCCGGTCCCAGGTGGCCGCCACCGTCTCGAAACCCGCCGCGTGAAAGACGTCCAGATTCGTGAAGTCCTCCGGCGGATTTCCACAGTAGTGCCAATCCGCAATGCGGATGTCGTCCGGGAGTTCCGCGCGCAGCGCGGCGGCCGACTCCCTGGACTTGGCGTGGCAGGCATCGGGCCCTTCGCCCTTGGCCAGCAGCATGTCGCCCCACATCATCGTGCGGACCCCGCGCTCCGCCAGCCACGCGTGTAGCCGCTGCGTGTCGGTCAGGAAAAGCTGCTCGACCGTGAAGGCCTGGCTCGACTCGCGATACGGCACGCGGCCACGGTGGTCAAACTCGTCGTGACCGATGTGGAACCACTTCGGCTGAAAAAGCTCCAGCGCCTCCGCGTAGATTCTGAAGATGAACTCGTAGGTCGCCGGATTAGTCACACAGTAGGCCCATTTCGCGTCCGGGTCCTCGGCCAGTTCGAGATGATGCCCCGTTTCGAACATCCACTGACAGTGGCCGAGCGACATGACCAGCGGGATCACCTCGATGCCGGTCTCGGCGCACGCGCGGAGAATCTGTCGCACGTCGTCTTTCGGCATGCCGTACTGCGGGTGGTGAATCTCGGGGTAGGCGTCCCACTCAACGTACTCGGCCTGCAGGACAAGGGCGTTCATCTTCAGCGCCGCAAGCACGTTGCGAACCAGCTTGAGATGCAGCTCGGGGCCCTGCCCGCCCGTGAACATGTGCACGCCGCGAAAACGCAGCGCCGGCCAGTCCCGGATCTCCGCGCTGCGCACCACGACTTCGCCACCGGGCGTGCACGACGTGAGCTGAATCAGAGTCTCGACCGCGTAGCGAAAGCCGGCGGTGCTGTCGGCCTCGACGGTGATGCCGGCCGGCGACACGGTGAGCTGGTACCCTTCCGACGACCAATTCGGAAGTACCGCGGGCTGAAACCGGATGGCCGCGACCGGTATCCGTTCCTGCTCAGCGTCCAGGGCGGCGGTGACGCCGTGCCGCTCCGCGAGGTACCGCGCCCAGCGGGCGGCGGCCGGTCGCGCGGCCGGAACACCAACTTCAATTGGCGGCCGGCCCGTCAGCACAAACCCGCCGGGACCGAATTCCGCGCGCTTGGGACGCGGAATGACCACCGGCGGATCGTCGGCGACGTACGTCTGGACATCCGGCCGTGCTTCGATTGCCGCGACCGCGGAGATGACTTCGGCCGGCGCCGAAGTCGGCGCATCCGGCGGCAGGTGATAGACGATCCGGTAGCGCGTGGTCTGGCCGGCCTTCAGCCGCGTCCCCAGGTCGCCAAACCAGAAGTAAGGGTTGTCCGCGGTCGCCCAGCGGTCCTTGCGGTAGTCATAGACGATCAGCTCGGGCTTCCCGTCCACCTCGATCCGTATCGGCCCCAGGCGCGAGTCAAACTCCAGCGTCCGGAAGCCGCGCGCCAGTGTGTTGACGGCGCGCTCCGCAGAACGGGCCGCAACCGGTACAACACCATGAACAGTCTCGCCCCCCGCCAGTTCCGCCATGTACGGTCGCCCGACAATCAGCGTCGGATTCAGTCCGCCGATCCGCCACTGCAGCAGCGCTTCGGCGTCCTGTTTGACGAAGCGGGCGTCCAGCACCTGCTCGATCCGGCCATCCGCGTGCAACGTGATCGTCTCCACGCCCTCGAACGATCCGTCAGCGCCGCGGTGCACCAGGCGCAGGCGCGCGCCGCCGTCAACGGACTCGTGCACTGCGTCCGCGACCGAGCGCTCGTCCGGTCCGACGTAGTAGTGCGGTGCCCAACCCGGCGTCGTGATCACCAGCTCGCTGTGCCGGATGACCTCGATCCCGTCGTACAACACGCGCAGGCCGGGATGGCGCGGCTCCAACAAAACTCGCGCGCGACCCTGGCTCAGCTCCTGACGCGGCGTGCCGGCCCACGCGGCCGTGCACGCCAATGCCGGTAATATCCACCCTGGCACGCTCCGCATGGTTCTGCCCTGCATGCGTGCACCTCGCTGATCGTCGAACCATCCCCGCAACACGGAATTCACGCTGACTGGAGCGACATGGTGTTATATAATGTCGGTCGGGTCCGTTCGCAACGGTGCGCCGGAGCACAGCCGGGAGTACGAAACAGTGAGAATCACGGGCACGTTCCTTGACGAGATCACGCACGATATCCCGAGCCAGAACTGGGGTCCGGAGGAATGGGCGGCCGACTTCGACGTCATGCGACAGATCGGAATCGACACGGTCATCATCATCCGCGCAGGCTATCAGCATCAGGCCATCTTCAATGCGTGGTCACTGTTCGAGCACCGGCCGATGCTACCCGTGCGCGAGAACCTCGGCCAGCTATTCCTCGACCTCGCCCAGGCCAACGGCATGCGCCTGTTCTGGGGCCTCTATGACCCCGGCGACTGGGCCCAGAACGCCGCGCACGCGCTTGCGCTCAATCGTGAGTTCATGAAGGAAGTGAACGAGCAGTTCGGCGATCATCCGGCGTTCGCCGGCTGGTATATCACGTTTGAATTGTCGCGCGATGACCCCGCGCAGGTAGACCTTGTCAGGGCCGCCGGCCAGCACGCGAAGTCGCTAAAGCCGGACGCGCCCACGCTCATCTCGCCCTACATCGCGGGTCCCAAGGCGCCCCCGGGCCAGTCCTGCATTTCGCGCGAGCAGCATGCGGACGAATGGCGTTCGATTTTCGCCCGCATCCGGGATTGCATCGACATCGTCGCTTTCCAGGATGGCCACATCGATTACCTCGACCTGCCGGAGTATCTTGGCACGAATCTGCGTCTGGCGCGCGAGGCGGGCATGACCTGCTGGTCCAACGTGGAAACTTTCGATCGCGACATGCCGATCAAGTTTCCGCCGATCGACTGGCGAAAGCTCGAGTACAAGATCGACGCCGCACGCGAGGCGGGCATGGACAAGCTGATCACGTTCGAGTTCTCGCACTTCCTGAGCCCGCACTCGATGTATCCCAGCGCGCACACGTTGTTTCGTCGCTACTGCGAGCGGTTTGGCATCGAGATCTCGCCGGCGATCCCGCTCAGCAAGGATGAAGCATGATGGGCAGACACCCGCGCGGATTGACCCGGGCGCGGTTCCAGTCCGCGTGAACGTCCGATAATCTCGGAACTATATAACGTTCGAATTCAAGAAAACAAGTATAGGAAGGCTGCAGGGCCATCTGTATAATGACGAACATGAGGTCGTCGTACCGGCATCGGGCGACAGTGCCCTAGGAGGAAAGTGCTATGTTTCGACGGTTTGCTGCGCTCACGTTGGTGGGGATCGCTGTTACTGCATCGGCCTTCGCGGCCGGCACCGTTTCGTTCATCCTCGAATCGCCCCAGGCCGGCACGAATGTGCCCCCCGGCGCGACCATCGACTGGACCATCAAGGTCAGCGTCTCCACCGGCGACAACGTCGGCCTGGCGCTGTTCGCCTGCGACCTGACGCAGGACGCCGCCAACCCCGAAAAGTTTGATCTGCCGTACGGCAACGCCGCCTCGATTCCCGCCGCACTGGCCAAGTTCAACCGCCCGCTCGGCATCACCAATCCCGGCGAAGCCGGCAACCCGTCCGGCTACGTCGGCGTGCAGCGCGGCACCGCCGGCGCGAAGAACCTGGTTCAGATCGGCGGCGCCCAGAACACGTTCGGCACCGCGATGGCCTCGGGCTCGGGCATTGCTGAGAACGCGGTCGTGACCGGCGGCATCGGCCAGAGCGGCCAGCAGATCGTGCTGTCCGGTTCGTTTACGGCCCCGGCGACCACGGGCGCTTACACCTTCCGCCTGGAGAACGCCCTGGCGAACGTGTTGACCAGCGTGGCGACGCCGCCGGCGTATTCGCCGGTGACGGCGGCGACTGTGAATGTCGCCGGTGCGAGCTTCACGTTCAACGTTCAGTCGGCGCCCGCGTACTGCCTGGGGGACCTGAACTGTGACGGTCTGGTGAGCTTCGCGGACATCAACCCGTTCGTCTTGTACTTGTCGAACTACGCGTCGTGGCAGACGACGTACGCGGGCTGCAATCCGAAGAACGGCGACATCAATGATGACGGCGTGTATCCGGGCTTCGGCGACATCAACCCGTTCGTGACACTGCTGAGCACGAGCTCGCTGCCGATCACCTGCCCGTAACGGCGGGCGCGACGTAGCACTTGAGCGTTGTTCACACACGCAGGCCGGCGAGTCATCGTCGGCCTGCGTTCTTGTTGTGTGGCCGTGGTGGGCTTACGAGCTCCGACGGGCCCGTGTGTGTGAGTAGCGCACTTCGTAGATGTTACCACGTCGGAGCACGCGCCCGATCGTCCGCCAGAGGATCGTGAGGTCGGTCCGCAAACTGAGCGACTCAACGTACGCGACGTCGAATTCGAGTTTGTCCTCGATCGTCAGACCACCCCGTCCGTGCACCTGCGCTAGTCCGGTCAGGCCGGGCCGGACGAGCAGTCGCCCGCGCTGCCGGGCATTCCACTCCGCCGCCTGTTGGAGGTAGAGCGGACGTGGTCCCACGAGTGACATTTCGCCGCGCAGCACGTTCAGAATCTGCGGCAGTTCATCGAGGCTGGTCTCGCGAAGCCAGCGGCCGACGGGAGTCAGACGCGGGTCGGCGCCGTGCTGCGGCGAATCACCGAAAGGGTCGACGCCGGGTCGCATCGTGCGGAATTTCAGGAGCGTAAACGGTCGCGCGCGCTGGCCGGCGCGCGTCTGGCGGAAAACAGCCGGGTGGCCATCGCGGCGAACCAGGGCGGCAATGATCAGCAGCAGGGGCGCCAGGGCGACACATGCCACGCACGCAGCGTACCAATCGATCCAGGCTTTGAGCCGCAGGTAAGAAGGTGGGGCCGGGCAGCGTACGGGTGTGGCGAACGAGTCCGCGCAGCTCATGGCGGCAGTGTAACCGGGACCGCCGCGGGATCGTAGCCCCGTACGATGGCCGGCGCTATGACAGTCCCGGAACATCGCGCGGCCGCCGCGCTGGCCGGCCAATGCGGGCAGGCGTCGGCGGTCGGCCCCGCGCGTACCTTTTCGGCGGAGGGGGTTGCAGGACGGGGGCGGGCGCTGTAAGAATATTGGTTGCCTGCCGCGGTAGCATCCGGCCGCGCATGCGGGTGTAGCTCAGTGGTAGAGCGTCACGTTGCCAACGTGAATGTCGTGGGTTCGAGCCCCATCACCCGCTTTCTCCCAAGTCACACCGAACGCATTCCTTAGCGCACCTGCCGGCGTGGGGCAGCGCGAACTGAAACGCAGCCAACTCCTGTAATTAGCGGATTGCAGGGATTCGGAGGATCGCGCGACGGCCCGTGCTTTCTCTCGGCAGCCGTCATCCGAAGCCGCGGCCGGCCGATGCGCGTGTCGAAGTAGATGCGGCCGGGGATGCAATCACTCTCGGCCGCTGGCCGCCACATGGACAACTTGGCCTGCGGGTGCTGCTCGGGTCCGAACGACTCACCGGCCGGCAGGTTTCGTCGCGGAGATCGATCAGGCCGACGACGTCCTGCGGCCGGACTGGTAGACCCTGGCAGACCTCCGTGTCTCTCCCTGCCCGCCCCAGCGCCGACCCTGAGCGCTGTGGTGCTCCATGAGTTGCTCGGGCACCCCTGGGAGGGCCCGCATCGGCCGTCAGGCCCGGAAGATACTCGAAAACGAGGTTGGCGCAACGGGGGCGGACGCTGGTATAATCGGGCATCACAGTCGGCGGCATAGCCGGGTGATGTCGAAAGGGGAATTGTCGGTCATATCTGCATCTTTCGCTGTGCCGAAGTACGGGGCTTTGCGGCTAACGGGCACGCCGCCTCTCATGCGAATGGTTTCAGGGCTTGCGGGGAAACGGTATTCGAAGCCTGCGTAACCCGGCCGGATCGGAAAGACTCCAGGAGGCAGAAGATGAGAGCGAAGCACTGGGGCGTACTGGCAGTGGCGGTGGCAACATTGATGTGGAGTTGGGGGCAGGCAGTTGGGGCAACCGTGTCTAAGGCAGCGGCGACGGTGCATGAGCGTCCGCCGGCACCGGCGGACTTCGTGCCGGCAACGGTCCGACCTGAGGCGGTGCCGGCCAACGCGCGCGGCGTAGTGAACTTGGCCAGTGCGGGCTGGCAGCAGGAGGTCAATCCGGACTTCGGTCTGCCGGACGGCGAGCGTTGGGCGGGTGACATCGTCGTGACGACATTTTCCTACGATCAGGTGGAGCCATCCATGGAGCGTGCGCCGGACGGGAGCCTCTTCCTGGCGGTCGAGGAACATGGCGAGTACGACGGCTGGATCCGGATTTGGCGGTCCGTCGACGACGGAAAGCACTGGGACTGGATGGTCGGCTTCAAGGACGCCGGAGGCTCGCGCAATCCGGCCCTGACGGTGGCCCAAAATGCGGCCGGGCAGGACTACGTCTATGTGGCCTATCACGCTCCGGGGCGAAATGCCGTCGGCGTATACAAGGCCCCCACGAGTGGTGGCTTTGGCACGTTCCTCGACGTTGCGACCGGCCTGACCGCGACTGACGTGTACCCGCGCATCTGCACCGACAACTCGCTCTGGCAAACGTACTACATCTATGTGACCTGGACCGACAACTACATCGACTATTACCCGGCGCTCTTCTCCCGCAGCCTGGACTACGGCGCGACGTGGAGCGTCGTCATGAACCTCACTGGCGGTTCCGAAAGCTCGAGCTGGGTGACCCAGCCCGACATCGCGTTTGGAACGGCCGGCCTGTTCGTTGCCTTCGAGAAGCCGGGGTGGAGCGGCAGCGAGTGGCACAGCGAGATCTGGGTTACACGGAGCACCAACTTCGGGTCTTCGTGGAGTACGCCAGTGCAAGTATCGTCCGGGTCACTGCCGGCGTACGAGCCTGCGGTCGCCGCTGCGGTCGGCGAGAACGCGGTTCTCGTGGCGTACACGCGGACCTACTCGACGGACACAGACATCCACTACGCGTACTCGACGGACAGCGGGACGAACTGGAGCATGAACCACAGCCTGCCCTGGACCTGGGACAACGAGAAGGCCGTCGACGTGGCCGCCAGTACCGCCGCCGGCGGCAGGTTCCACGCGGCCTACTGGCGCGCGTATGACGTGGAGTACACCAGCGCCACCGTCGCGGCGCCCGACTCCTGGTCGCCCACGGTCCTGGTGAATGAAGCAAACTGGGCGAGTAGTGCCTACCCGCAGCCGACGGTATGTGTTGACGAGCGCAAGCTCCCCAAATTCGAAGCGGCTGTCGCGTGGACGGATTACCGCGGGTCGTACTACCAAGCATATTTCGACGCGATGTATCTCGATTGCGTCGGCGACGTGAACTGCGACGGGCAGATTGACTTTGTCGACATCAACGCCTTCGTCCTGTACCTGTCCAACCAGGCGGCGTGGCTGGCCACCTACCCGAGCTGCCCGCCGGAGAACGGAGATATCGACGGCAACGGCACGTACCCTGCGTTCACGGACATCAATCCGTTCGTGACGCTGCTCACGACGCACTCGCTGCCCATGCTGTGCCCATAGAGCTGCGTTGCGGTTGACGGCCGAAAGGAGGCAGAGGACATATCCCAGCCTCCCTCGGTGATTTCGAGCTTCGGCGCTGCGTAACCGCGGCTCAGGTCTGGCGGCCGGGCTGGCGGAAACCGTCCGTGCCGGCGGCGGCGAGGACTTCGCCGAAATAGACGCGGTGATAGTCGCCCTGATAGTTCGGCGCTATGAAATCCGCCAGAAAGTGCGCCGGATCCAGGTCAGCGAAGTACATCTTCCGGCATTCCAGGATCAGCTCCGCCTCGGCGAAACCCGGACAGGCAATCTGACTGAGTGCGATCGGCGTCAGGCCACACTCGATCATCTTGCGCGAATCGCGCCCGGAGCGCGTGCCAAGCAGGTTGAGCGCGGGGCGGTGGCGCTCGTCGAACGCACACAGGCTGAACGTGTCGTACTGCTCCATGAACTGCCACGTATAGCGCTGTGGGCGGACTACCACCACCGCCAGCGGGCGATGCCAGATTACGCCCAGCGCGCCCCACGACACGGTCATGCTGTTGAACCCACCGGGACGGTTCTCGCCCGCCGTCAGCAGAAACCAGCCGGGTTCCCAGGCGCCGAAGCTGGCCAGGTGCAGTTCCTGGAGCGGGATGATCTCGCGCGGCATGGCGGTCTCCTCTGTCTCGGCGACATCGTGCGGCTGCGTGCCCGGCGACGCAAGCCCGTGATCAGCCCCGACCAGTTGTTACGCACCTTTTACACCGCCGCTCCAGCCCGCGGGCATACTCCCTTGTGAGGAGCTTGAATCGGCCGTGCGAAGAAAGGTGGTGCAACATGCGCGAGCTGCGAAGGGGCAATGCAATGTCGTTGGCGATGGTGGTGGTCAGCCTGGCCGTTGTGGTTGTGGCCCAGGACGTGCGAAGCAGCCTCCCTCCGCCGGCGGCCAACGTCGTCGTGCCACAACGGCGCGTGTTCTCATCCGTCGCGGGCGGCCCGATTCGGATTACCGGCGTAACCGTCGGGGCCGTAATCGTCGAGCAGGTGGCGACCACCACGCTCGACATCTCCCTGGAGAACCCCGGCCCGGCCCGCACCGAGGCCGAGCTGGTGGTCCCCGTGCCCGCCGGCGTGGCCGTGCGCACCTTCGCGTTCGAGGGTGCGGCGGCGGAGCCGACGGCGCAGGTCCTCCCGGCGGGACAGGCTGGGCAACTGTACAACGCGATCGTGGCGAAGGCGCGCGACCCGGCCTTGCTGGAGTTCGTCGGCGCGCAGGTGATCCGTTCGAGTGTGTTCCCGCTGGAGGCTCACGGCAAGCAGAAGGTCCGGCTGACTTATGAGCAGGTGCTCAGCCGCGACGGCCGCCGGATTGATTACGAGCTACCCCGGACCGCGGCGCTCGATTACGACATCCCCTGGGACATCGCGGTGAAGATCACTTCGCCGACGCCGATCGCGACCGTGTATTCGCCGACGCATGCGCTGGAAACGGTGCGCGGCGCACGCGGCACCGTCTCGGTCCGTACGACGGCCGAAAGCCGGTGTGTGCCGGGCTCGTTCCGCCTGTCGTATCTGCTGGCAGATGAGGGTGTGACGGCGACCCTGCTGGCGTATCCCGATCCGGATTCGGCTGACGCGGGCTATTTCCTGCTGCTGGCCGGGCTGCCGCCGGCGGGTGCGGACACGCCCCGTACGACCCAGCCGCGCGAGCTCACGCTGGTCATCGACCACTCGGGGAGCATGGGTGGCGGCAAGCTCGACCAGGCGCGCGCGGCCGCCCTGCAGGTGCTGGAAGGGCTGGCCGAGGGCGAGTCGTTCAACATCATCGCGTACCACGACAGCGTGACAACGCTGTTTGCGCAGCCGGTGCGCAAAGCGGCGCCGTCGCTGCGGGGCGCGCGCGATTTTCTGCAGCGTCTGAACCCCGGCGGCGGCACGAATCTGCACGCCGCGCTCGTCGAAGCGCTGCGCCCGCCGCCGCTCGCCGAGACGCTCCCACTGGTCCTCTTCCTGACGGACGGGCTGCCGACCACCGGCGTCACCGCGGAGGTCGAGATTCGCCGCGTCGCAACGGAGCAGAATCCCCATCAGCGGCGTGTTTTCACGTTCGGCGTGGGCGCCGATGTGAATACGCCGCTGCTGTCGAGCATCGCCCTCGAGACCCGCGCGCAGGCGACGTTCATCCTGCCCGGCGAGGACGTTGAGGTGAAGGTCGCGGACGTCTTCAAGAAGCTGGAGGGCCCGATGCTCACCAATGTGGCGTTGAGAGCAGACACAGACGGCGCGCTCGCGGCGCCGCGCGTGACGGAGCTGCTGCCGGCGCGGCTGCCCGACCTGTTCGAGGACGACCAGCTTGTGCTGCTCGGCCGCTATCACGGGACCGCGCCGCTGGCCTTCACGCTCCGCGGGACCTACCTGGGCCAGCCACGCGAGTTCCGCCTGCGCTTCGACCTGGATTCGGCCAGCACGCGCAACGCGTTCGTGCCACGCCTGTGGGCAAGCCGGCAGATTGCGGCGCTCATCGACGACATCCGGCAAATGGGCGCGGATCCCAGGCCGGCAGCCGCGTCGTCGGCCGATCCGCGTCTCAAAGAGCTCACGGACGAGATCGTGCGGCTGAGCACGGAGTTCGGGATTCTCACCGAGTACACGGCGTTCCTGGCACGCGAGGGGACCGATCTTGCCAAGCGCGACGTGGTGCGCGCCGAGGCCCTGCGGAACTTCCGGAACCGGGCCGTCGCGACCCGCTCCGGCCTGGGCGCCGTGAACCAGGCGATGAACGTGAACGCTCAGATGCAGCAGCGCGTGCTGAACAACGACAACCGCTACTATGACGAGAACATGAACCGCGTCGCGATCACGGAAGTGCAACAGGTCAACGACCTGGCGTTCTTCCGACGCGGTACGCGCTGGGTGGACAGCCGTCTTGCGACCGTGGCCGAGCAGACGCCGGACCGCGTCGTCGAGTGGGGCAGCCCCGCCTTCGCGGAGTTGGTAGCGCGGCTGGCGCACGACAATCGGTCCGGCTCACTGGCATTGGCGGGCGAGATCCTGTTGCGCGTCGGCGACCAACGCGTGCTCGTGCGCGGACCGGGCGCCGGTCAGTGATGCCCGCACCTCCCGCGCGGGAGTAAGATACGGTTGTGCCGTTCCGGCGGGCGCACACCCACGCGTCCGCCGGCGGCGTCAGAGTGACAGGCATGGCGCGTCGGACGATTCTCGTTATCGAAGATGACACCGCGATCCGTACCGGCATCCTCGCGGCGCTCGAGCTTGCGGGCTACAAGACGCAGGCGGCGGCGCGCGGCGACGAGGGCTGCCGGGTGGCGCTCCAGAGTGAATACGACCTGCTGCTGCTGGACCTCGTGCTGCCCGGGATGGACGGGATGGACATCCTGCGGAACCTGCGGCAGGCACACCCGACCGTGCCAGTCATCATCCTGACCGCGCGCGGCGATGAAGCCGACCGGCTGGAGGGTTTTCGGCGTGGCGCCGATGACTACGTCGTCAAGCCGTTCAGCGTGAAAGAGCTGCTCGCCCGCGTCGAAGCCGTGCTCCGCCGTTCGCCGGAGCGGCCGCTACCTGTCTCGGAAATCCGCTTGTCCGCCGGGGGCGTCGATTTGGCCCGGCGCGAAGTGCGTTTCGACGACGGCCAGAAGGCGGAGCTGTCCGAACGCGAATGGGCCTTGTTGGAGTATCTCGCCGTGCACGCGGAACGGGCGGTTTCGCGCGATGAGATTCTGTCGCGCGTCTGGCACGTGGACCCGCACGGTTTCGAGACACGGACGATCGACATGCACATCGCCCGGCTGCGCGAGAAGCTGCGCGACGACGCGGCGCGACCGCAGGTGATCCTGACCGTGCGCGGCCAGGGCTACAAGCTGCATGTAGCGGAGTCGCCGTCGTGAGTCGCCCGTGGTCCATCTGGATCGGCTTCGGTCTGTGCCTGAGCGTTGTGCTCGGGGCGCTGTTGTGGCTGACGGTGACAGTGCTCGGGCTGGAAAAGCAGGCCGCCGACGCCCGGCGTCAGGCCGCATACGAGGAAAGTGTCCGACTGGCTCTGTGGCGGATGGACTCGGCGCTGGCCCCGGTGCTGCGGGCGACGCATCCGCTGATCCTGCTGAGTTTTGAGCTTTACCCGCAGGGCAGCGACAACTCCGTCCTGACGCCGGGCGCCGGAAAGACGGCCGCCACGTCGCGTACGCGGGAGTTCCTGCAGGGGCTGGATTTCGCAGCCCTGAACGCGGCGCTGCCGACGGCCGCCACCGATTTTCCAATCCAGCCACTGACCGTTGCGCAGACCAATCAACCGATGCAGCAGCAAATGATGCGCAACGTCCAGGAGACGCAGGCCCGGCAACGAGCGGTGCAACAGTCCAACGATCTATCGGATGTCGCTTTCGGGTCGGCGGATTGGTTCGGCGACGTGCCCGCCGGACCGTGGCGCCCGCTTTGGTTCAATGACAAACTGCTGCTCGCACGGCGCGTGCCGTTCGAGGATGGCGCGTACCTGCAGGGCTGCTGGCTCGACTGGCCGGGTATCCAGCAACTGCTGGCCGGCGAGATCAGGGATCTCTTCGCGACGCCGCGGTTCGCACCCAGGCCGGCGGGCGCGGCGGACCCGCGCGGACGAGCGCTCGCCGCGCTGCCAATCCTGTTCGAGCCCGGCCCCGCTGTGGGCGACTTCACCTTGCCGGCCTCGCCGCTGCGGGCATTTCTCATCACCGCGTGGGCCGGCGTGTTGCTGGCCGCGCTCGCGGTCGGCGTCTTGCTGCGCGGCATCGTGGCGCTGAGCGAGCGGCGGGCGGTATTCGTGTCGGCGGTGACGCACGAGCTGCGCACGCCGCTGACGACGTTTCGTCTATATACGGACCTGCTGGGCGACGAGCGCGTGGCGGACGGGCCGCAGCGGCAGCAATACATGCAGACGCTGCGCACCGAGGCCCTGCGGCTGACGCACCTGGTCGAGAACGTGCTGGCCTATGCGCGCCTGGAACGCGGGCGCGCGACAGCGCTGGATGGCACAGTGCGCTTGGCCAGCGCGCTGGAGCGGGCCCGCGAGCGGCTCGCCGAGCGCGCGGCCCAGGCGCAACTCGAGTTGGTGTGGGACGTGGACGCGGCGGGTGACGTGGTCGTTCGCGCCACCGATACCGCCCTCGAGCAAATCCTGTTCAATCTGGTCGACAATGCCTGCAAATACGCCGCAACGGCCGACGACCGCCGCATCGAGGTCCACGTCCAGCGCCGCGGCGACCGGCTCGTGATCGGCGTCCGTGACCACGGGCCGGGGATTCCGCCGGCGGACGCGCGGCGGCTCTTCCGGCCCTTCCACAAGTCGGCGCGCGCCGCGGCGCACAGTGCGCCGGGCGTGGGCCTGGGGCTGGCACTGGCGCGGCGCCTGGCGCGCAGCCTGGGCGGCGACTTGCGACTCGTGTCGGGGGCGGGGCCCGGGGCGTGTTTCGAGCTGTGGCTGCGCAGCGCCCCCGCCGACATGGCGGGCTCGCCCGGAATCGTTTAGCCTGTTGGCCAACGTGTTTCCGCCCGCACCGTCGATAGTTGGGGACCTTGCGCCCGCGGCGACCAGTGCGCCGGATGCGCTGCGGATTGCGCTCGGCGTGGCCTTGACGCTGCTGCTGATCGCGCTGTCCGGCGCTTTCTCCGGCAGCGAAACGGTCCTGTTTTCTCTGACCCGCACGCAATTGCAGCACGACCGGGCCAGTGCCAGCCCGCTGCGCCGGATGGCTGCGGCGCTGATGGAACATCCCAAGCGCACGCTCACGACCATCCTGATCGGCAACACCACCGTGAACGTGCTGCTCTACGCCAACACGTACGTCCTCTTTCAGCGGCTCGAGGTCTATCTCGGCGCGTGGTCGGGCGTGGCGTCCATAGCGGTCAGCCTGCTCCTGGTCACCATTGCCGGCGAAGCGATCCCCAAGACGCTGGGCGTGAGCCTCACCGACCGCCTGACGCCGCTCGCGGCGCCGTTCGTGCATTTCGCGGGCTACGTGTTCAACCCGCTGGGGCGGCTGCTGAACGTGCTTGTCGTCGAGCCGCTGACCCGTGTCTTCTGGGGGCGCGCCGCCGCCGCAACCCACAACCTCACGACGATGGAGCTCAAGACGCTGCTGGAAATGAGCCGGCGGCACGGCGTGATCAATCCGACGGAGGATGCGTTCCTGCGGGAGGTGATCGATCTGGGCTACCTGCGCGTGCGCGACGTGATGGTGCCGCGCGTGGAGGTGCGCACGTATGACCTGAACGCGCCCGTCGAGGGGCTGCGCGAGTTGATGCGCAGCACGCGGCGCAAGAAAGTCCCCGTCTATGACCGCACGGTCGACAACATCGTCGGGCTGATCTACGCGAAGGTGCTGTTCCTGAACCCCGACAAGCCGCTGCGCAGCCTTGTGCAGCCGGTGCGCTTCGTTCCCGAGCTGATTACCTGCGAGCAACTGCTGCTCCACTTCCGCTCGACCAAGACGCAACTGGCCATCGCCGTCGACGAGTACGGCGGCATGGCCGGGCTGGTCACGCTCGAAGACGTGCTCGAAGCCATCGTCGGCGACCTGCAGGGCCCGGGGGAAGCCCCGGCGCTGCCCGAGATCGTGCAGCTCGGCGAGGGCGAGTTCGAAGTCAGCGGCCGGCTGAGCGTGCATTACTGGGCCGAGTCGTTCGGATTGCCGCGCGCGGAGGAGCATGTGGCCACGATCGGCGGACTGGTGACCGCCCGGCTGGGGCGCCCGGCGCGCGTTGGCGACGCGGTGCGCCTGAACAACGTCGCGCTGGAGGTCACCAGCGTCCAGCGGCGCCGCGTGGAGCGCCTGCGGCTGCGACTCTTCAACGACGCCGACGGCGATGGCCGCGGCGTGGCCGACTCGGGAGGGGCCGGATGAACACGCTCGCCCTGCTGATCGGCGCGCTGTTCGGGGTGGCCCTTTCGTTCTGCGCGTCGGGCATCGAGACCGGCAGCTATTGCCTTAATCGCGTGCGGCTGCGCGTGTGGAGCGAGCAGAATCGCCCCGGCGCGCGGCGGCTCGCCGGGCTGATCGCGCGGCACGGCGATCTGGTCATCACGCTCCTGTTGACCAACGTGCTGGCCGACTACATCTGCACGGCGTGCGTGACCGCCGTGCTGCTGCAACACGCCGTCGCGGCCGGCTCGGCCGAGTTCTGGACCACGCTGCTGGTCACGCCGGTCCTGCTGGTGTTCGGCGGCATTCTGCCAAAGGACCGCTTCCGGCGCGAAGCGGACCGGTGGATGTACCCGCTGGCGCTGCCGCTGCACGCGGTCGTGCGGCTGGCGCAGGCAACCGGTTTCGTCTGGCTGATGCGCAGCGTGACCCGCACGTTCGCGCGGTGGATCGATCCCACGCGCGATGCGCGCGAGGCGCAGGTGCTGCCGCGCGCCAACGTGCGGCTGCTGTTGCACGAGGGCGCGGCGCTGGGCGGGCTCAGCAGCTTCCAGCGCGACCTGATCGACCGCGTGATGAATCTCGCGCATGTGCGCGTGGGCAGCGTCATGATCCCGCGCCAGCGCGCCGCGACGGTCGCGCTGGATGTGCCCCGCGACGATTTCCTGCGCATCGCGCGCATGGCCCACTTCTCGCGCCTGCCGGTGTATCGCGACGACCCGCGCCAGATCATCGGCGTGGTGGCGGTCTTCGACGTGCTCACCGACCCGCAGCGCCAGCCGATCGCGGCCCATGTGCGCCCGCCGATCACGCTCACCGAACAGGTCAACGTCTCGACCGCGCTGCTCCAGCTGCAGCAGGCCCGCGAGACGATGGCCATCGTGCAGGACCGCGCGGGCCGCTGCCTCGGCGTCCTGACGCTCAAGGACCTCGTCGAGGAAATCGTCGGCGATCTCGAGGCATGGTAACGCGCCCCGCGGTTGGCCGGGACAGTTGGGGACGCCTATGATCCGGTGATCACGTCGCCAGCCGAGCGAGCGGCGGTACATCAACCGGGTCGGGCGACCCGGTCTTCACGCCGGCGAATTGGGCGGTCCGCCGGCCGAAGCGTTCCCAATTACCTGATCGCGTCGCGGAACCTCCGCGTCGCGTTGTCAGTCTGGGATGGGTTGCCGCAGTCGGCCCCGCGCGATCCCATGCGGCGCACGGTGTGCCGGGCCTTGCTTCGCAGCCACCCCGCGGAAATCTGAATCACGTGCTCAGTGATCCTCCGTGGAAGTCGTGCGGCCGCGTGCCGCGCGCCCGTGGCGGCGGTGTGCCGGGAGTGCGTCCGGCACTCCTGCGGCCGGTTGGGATTCGCGGCGAGCACGTCCAGTGCGGGCGCGCGACCCGTGTTTCGCAGCCTCGCTCGGTGTGCTCCGGAGGGCGATGCGGTCGCAGCAACGGCTGGACATGCTCAACCTGCCGCTCCTCCGCCGCCACGTGGCTGCGTGGCACCGGCGCACGGCGTCTGTGATTGGGTCGGCGCGGAAGCGCACCGCGACACGGGAGCGCACCGCGCGGGAAGACGCGCCGCAGTCGGGGAGCACGCCGCGGCAGTGTGGGAGGCCATTCTCACGACCGGTTCGGGCCGCTATGATGCAGATGCGACGGGGCGTAGCTCAGCCTGGCTAGAGCGCGTGGTTTGGGTCCACGAGGTCGCAAGTTCGAATCTTGTCGCCCCGATTCGGAAGTGCCGCAAAGCGTGAGGCTTACAGCACGTCAGCAACCGGTCACTCCGTGCCCAATCCCCGGCACTACACTTTTCCCTACACTTTTGGAGAAGTGTCATGCCACGGAGTCGACCTGCATCCAACCCGCTCTCGTTTCACCAGGCAACCGGGCAGCATTACGTAACCCGCGGGGGCCTGTCCATACCGAATATTCCATCCGCCGTGGTTGAGGCCGCGAGCGCGGGCTTGAACGGGCAGGCTGGGCTGATCGGGTCGCGCGAGAACGGCATCTGAAGACTGTTGGTGCAGGGTCTTTCCCCGCGTCAGCGCATCACCAGCCCGCGAGACGAGCCCACCGGGCTGGCAGTTGCGGTCGAAACGGCGGGCGCGTCACGCGGCCCGCGTGTACCGGTGATGCAGCCCGCCGAGGTGCGGGATGGCGACGACGTGGCCGCAGCTCGGCGGCTCGACCTTGCGGGGGAGTGGCGCGTTCCGGTCGAGCGACAGGTGACTTCGGGCGTCATGATAGTAGGTGAAGTAGTCGCGGAGGATCCGAAGCAGGTGCGCTCCGTTGCGCACGATCACGTGATCCAGGCATTCGCGGCGGATCGAACCGATCACGCGCTCGACGTACGGGCTTTGCCAGGGCGAGCGGTACGCGATGACGACCTCCTCGATGCCCAGGTACTTGACGCGCTCGCAGAAGTCCTGGCCATAGATGCCGTCATGATCCCGGATCAGGAAACGCGGCGCCTCGTCAAAGGGGAAGGCCTCGACGATCTGCTGCGCCGTCCAACGCGCCGTGGGACGCGGCGTGACGTTGAAGTAAACCACGCGATGCCGGTCGTGCCGCAGCATGAGAAAGCAGTAGAGCAAGCGGAAACTCACGGTGGCCACAACGAAAAAGTCGATCGCCGCGATGTCCGGCACGTGGTTTTCCAGGAACGTCCGCCAGGTCTGGGAAGGCGGCTTGCGGGCACGGCCCATGTACTTCGCCACGGTCGACTCGGCAACCATCAAGCCGAGCAGCGCCAGCTCAGATTGAATCCGCGGCGCCCCCCACAGCGGGTTGTCCCGTGCCATCCGCCGAATGAGCTTCCGAATCTCAGCGTCGGTCTTCGGCCGACCGAGCTTCTTGCGCGACTTCCAACGCCAGTAGAGCCGAAAACCCTCGCGATGCCAACGGATGATGGTCTCGGGCTTGACGATCGTCAGGCACGAGCGCCAGTTTGCCCAAAGCCGGGACAGCCACACCCAGAACAGCCGGTCACGCTTCCGCAGCCTGGGGCGCTTGGCTGATACCTGGAGAACGGCAAGTTGCTGGCGGAGCGCCAAGTTCTCGGCAACCAAGGCGGCGCGCGGAACGAGGAGTGCTCGAAGAAATAGCACAATGGTCGTCACGATACCCATCGGCGCGCCTCAGTTAGGGTTGTGTGAGGTGGAATCATAGCCGATCGCGCAGCGACGGACGAAGTGCATAAGTGCTTGCGGCGCAAGGCGGACGGAGTCTTCGGGAGGGACAACCAGCCTCGGTTCAATTCCGACCCTCGGGGTCAAACATCGACGAGCAGCCATCGGCCGCTGGCTGTGGGACCGATCCCGGGCTGTTTTTGTTCTCTTTCTGGCGCGAATCCGTCGGTACTCGGCATCCGCGCGTCCAGGGACGGCTTCGCCATCCGCCAACGGGCGCGTGCTCGGTCAGGCATTGGTACAATCCTGTTCTCGCAAAGGAGTTAGTCGCATCATGGTTGAGCCGGGCGGACAGGTAACGGCGACCGATGACCGGTACCGGGCATTGCTCGCCGTTTCGGAAGCGATCGTCTCGTACCGGGATTTGCCGGCGCTGCTCGACCAGCTGGCAGGCCGGCTCCAGGAGGTGGTGTACTTCGATGGCCTCGCCCTGACGCTCCATGAGGCCGCGACCAACACGATGCGCCGGCACGTCCTAGCAACTCCGAAGCTCGACCTGCCCCCATCGGTTCTCGTCCTTCCCGTCGAGGACGACCCCGCGGGGTTGGTCTGGCAGACGCAAAAACCCCTCATTGCTTCGCGCGCGGACGAGCTAATGCGCTGGCCACGATTGTTGGAGCAGATACAGCAATATGGCGCCCAGAGCTTCTTCTGGCTCCCGCTGACAACCAGCCGACGACGCTTGGGCACGCTCGTGTTCGTGTCCAAGCGGCCGTCCGCGTACGACGAGGCGGAAACGGGATTCCTGCAGCTCATCGCCAATCAGGTGGCGGTGGCGGTCGAAAACGCGCTGGCGTTCCAGGAAATCGAGGGGCTGAAGGACAAGCTCGCGAAGGAGAAGGCCTATCTGGAGGAGGAGGTTCGCACCGAGCACCGTTTCGGCGACATCGTCGGCGAGAACGCGGCGCTACGCGCCATACTCAAGCAGGTCGAGACGGTCGCTCCCACCGATTCGACGGTGCTTATCCGCGGCGAGACCGGCACCGGCAAGGAGTTGATCGCCCGGGCCGTGCACGATCTGAGCCCGCGCAAGGTTCGCACGTTTGTCAAGTTGAATTGCGCAGCCATCCCCACGGGGCTGCTCGAAAGCGAGCTGTTCGGCCACGAGAGGGGCGCCTTCACCGGCGCGATCGGCCAGAAGATCGGACGGTTTGAGCTGGCGCATCAGGGAACCCTGTTCCTTGATGAAGTGGGCGACATTCCGTTGGAGCTCCAAGCGAAGTTGCTGCGCGTGCTACAGGAGTACGAATTCGAGCGCCTCGGCAGCACGAAGACGATTCGAGTGAACGTGCGCCTCGTGGCCGCCACCCACCGCCACCTCGCGGAGATGATTTCCGCAGGGCGCTTCCGCAGCGACCTGTACTATCGGCTGAACGTGTTCCCGATCACGCTGCCACCCTTGCGTGAACGCCCGGATGACATCCCGCACCTGGTCCGCCACTTCACGCAGGGCTTCGCCCGGCGCATGGGCCGGCGGATCGAGACCATCCCGTCCTCAGTGATGGATGCCCTAGTCGGCTATGCCTGGCCCGGCAACGTGCGCGAGCTGCAAAACATCATCGAGCGCGCGGTGATCCTCTCCCAGGGCCCGACACTCCAGGTGCCCGTTGCCGAGCTGCAATCGGCAACTCAACCGGCCGCGACCTCAACCGCCGCTGATTCCCTCACGTTGACCGACGCAGAACGCGAGCACATTCTGCGCGCGCTGCGTGACACGAATTGGGTTCTCGGCGGCCCGGAGGGGGCTGCGGCCCGCCTCGGCATGAAGCGCTCCACGCTGCATTGGAAGATGAAGAAACTCAACATCTCCCGTCCTGAATAGCGCGCCAACCCGCCGGCGCAGGTGCCAAGCCGCTGGCGCGGGGGCGCTGACGCCTTGCAGGGGGCTCGACTGCACGGCCACTCTCAAGTTCTTCCTCCCGCAACTCTTAGGAAAAAACGACCGTCGAATGCGCCGCTGGCGCTTCCCATGCTTCTCCTGCACTTGACGAAGGAGCCCCGCATGAATGGCCTCGGGTTCGGAACGGAGAGCCCGCCGGACTCGTTCGACGCCTTGGCAGCGCGCTTGAACCAGAGATTCGACAAGCTCGCGGCAGACATCGAGCAAATGCGCAGGGAACTCGATGAGGCGGAAGAGCGGTCTGAGCGGCTCCGGCACAAACTGCTGGACAATGGGGCGTTGCGTGGTTGAGCGCGCGGCGAACCGATGGCCAGCGCATCTTGAACTGGGAACGACCTCATGAATCTGCGTTCACTTTCCCCGCTTGGGCGCAACTTCAAGCGACACCCCTTCTGTCCTTCTCCCCGCAGGCAGACGAAGCGAAAGGACGCGTATGCCGCCTCTGGCCGATCTCCGCGCGGTCGTTGATCGATCGACCGCATACTTCCAGCCGATCGTGGACCTGAACACGGCCCGGGTGATCGGGGCCGAGACCCTGGTGCGGTTCGTCAATCCGGATGGTACCGTGCGTGGTCCGGGCGGCCTCATCGAGCGGATCGAGGAGAACTCGGACGATCTCGAAGCGCTCACAGCGCGTCTCTTCCGCTCGATGGCAGAAAATGCCGGGCCGCTGCTGGGCCGGTACCGAGGCTTCTACATCAGCGCCAACGTACCGCCGGTGCTCCTCGCGTCGCCCCGGCTCAAGCAGATCCTCGACGATTCGGGTCTGGCTCGGTACATCGATCGCCTGGTGTGCGAAATCACGGAGCGGCAGGCTCTGACCGATGCCGGCCGGGAAGCGCTGGCGATCGCTCGACCGCTGGGGCTCCGCATCGCGATGGACGATTTCGGGACCGGGCAGAGGGGCTTGAAGCAACTGATCGGCCTGCCGCTCGACTTCCTGAAGATCGACAAATCAGAAATCAACCCGCTGATGAAGGACCCGACCGCCGACCGGCTGTTGCGCGGCGTGGTCGCGCTGGCGGCCGCCTTGCGCGTGAAGGTGATTGCTGAGGGCGTGGAAACCCGGGAGCAGGCCTTCTTCCTCCAGGCTGCGGGCGTGGACGCCGGGCAGGGGTGGTTGTGGAGCAAGGCCGTTACGCCCGAGGAGCTGGGGCGACTGATCGCGTCGGGTTTTTCTGAGCACATGCGGTGGCCCCGGTCATCGACGCCACGGGCCAGGCGCGGTTGGCGGAAATGAGCAAGCATGGAGCCCAGCGCATCGACGGCGATTGTCTGACGAAGGCCATCGTGGTGGAGATTGTCGAAGGTGAGTGTGGTCGAAGAGGCAACCAGACTGGCGGAATTCGGCGACCCCGGCGCTGGGTGCTCCTACCCGCGTGATCTGGCCGCGTTCGTGCACGAACGGTGGAGGCGGAGGCCCGATCCGGTGATCGGGACCGAGTTGCTGCCCGATGCCGGGAGGCTCGAGGCCTGCCTGTCCGCCTGCTACCACGCGAGCATGCTGCGCGAGGAGGAACGCCCGGTCAGGTTTCGCGCCATTCTCGCCCCTCCCGGGTTATTTCCCCCCGAGGGTCGGCCGCCCGACGGTCTACAGCGGCTCGATTTCGCTCGCCCGCTTCCGTTTCGTCCGAGCGAACTCCGACGGCTGGCTGTGGCTACTGACCCACAGCGGACGCTAATTGGAGCGCAGGCCGATCGAGACGGAGAAGAGAACTTACACATCTGGGGCCTGATCCACTCGGGCTCGCGCTGGTTGAGAAACGTCCAGGGTGGCCGTCGCGCCGGGGCGCCGCTGCCGCCGGCGCCGGTCGTTCACGTGCAGGCGCCCGCGAGTATCGAGGTGTACAACGCGTACGAGCTGGTCGGAAAGCTCCAGGGGGGAAGGCTCTCGGGGGCTCGGGTAGACCTCTTTGAGTCGCAGTGGTTGTCGGAGCAGTTCGCGCGGGTGCAGGAAGAGATCCTGGAGCGGCACGAAGCCGCCCGGCAACGCGCGATCGAGATCTCAGGCCAGCGGTGGGCGCCGCTCGATCCCACACTGCCGCGCAGAATTGGTGAGCGCATGCTCAAACGCGTCATCGCCGCGCTGCGCGACGCACGCCACGGCGGCACGATCATCTTCGTCCCCGAGGCGAGCGCCGCAGGCCTACTCGGCGATGATCTCCACCTCGACCTCAAATACCCGTTCGAGGAGGGCCGGTCCCAGTTTCGCTCTCTCGACCTGATCGTCGATATCCTCAACCGCCTCGCCCAGCTCTACGGCGGACCCGTCCAGTGCGGATCGGTGCCGGTCGGCTGGCGCGAGTTCGAGGCGACGACGGACGAGTCGATAGCGACACTCGACGAGGCGCTCTTCGAGATGGCGTATCTAACCGCCGGACTGGCGTTGGCCGACGGCGCCGTGGTCCTGAGCAAGCGCCACGAGTTGCTGGGCTTCGGCGCCATGATCTCCGGTCGGCTCCCAGCCGTCAGAAGCGTGGCGCGAGCGCTGGACCTCGAAGGTGAGAGGTTTGCCGAAGAAGATACCGCGAACGTGGGTGCCCGCCACCGCTCGGCCTATCAATTGGTCGGCGCGCTGCCTGGATCGGTGGCGGTTGTGGTCTCGCAGGATGGTGGCGTGCGCTTCGTCTGGAAGAAAGGTGGCCGCGTGACCTATTGGGAGCAGGAGTGAACCGGGCGACCACTCAACGCGGCGGCGGGAAGCAGAAGCCCAAACTTGGAAACAGTCGCCCCCGGAGTCTCGGCCCCCGTCCTCGGTCGCGTGGGCCTGAGCTTCGGCCACGGCTTGCCCGCGATTAAGCACTGGGGGCTCGCAGTCATTCCGCGCGGTCCTCGTTCGCGGATTCACGTTCTTCGACATGGCCGAGGTTAACGGACCGTAGATCAACCAGACGTTAACCGGTGAGACCTTTGAGTCCTTCGAGGGCAAAGCGGAATGCGCGGTGACGCTCTTCGGGGACCCAACGCCCCAGCTGCGCGTTACCGACGTGCAATCGGCAGCTCAATCAGCCGCGGCCCCAACCACCACTAATCCCCTCACGCCGACCGATGGAGACCGAGAGCGTATCCTGCCGGCGCTGCGCGAGGCGAATTGGGTCCTCGGCGGCCCCGAGGGGACTGCGGCTCGGCTCGGCATGAAGCGCTCCACGCTGCACTGGAAAATCAAGAAGCTCGGCATCTCACGTCCAGAATAGCGCGCCAACCTGCCGGCGCAGGCGCCAAGCCGCTGGCGCCCGGCCGCTGACACGGCGCCCGAAGCCTCGCGACGCCGACGAATGCAAGTCGTTGCACCTGGGCCACTTCGAAAATGTGCGGCCAGCGCGTTTGCCCGTGGCACATCCCATGCACTTCCTCCCCCGGATGAATGAGACCGACGACCACTGGATGGTCCAGCTTGAATGGTCTCAGGCCAGGCAGGCAAGGAGAATCAGATGAAGACAAGGCGCATTCGGTCAGTGGTCCTGATCGCGGTCGGTGTGCTCTCGGCCGGCATTTTCGGGTGCCCGGGCTGGACACCATGGCCCGCGTCCGTGTTGGAGGGCACCTGGGAGCTAATCCCGAGCGACACACTCAACCCGCAGCTCGCGCATTGGTACCTTACATTCGATTCCAGGGGTGACCTGACCCAAGTCAAGTACACGTTCGTCGACCCGACCACGGTGACTTGGAACGACCCACAGGGCACGGTCGACGTCGATGGAACTCAGGTCCATATCTCCTCTACCAAGAGCGGGAGCGGCCTCACATTCGACGGTACGCTGGACTCCGAAACGGAGCCCGCCACCGCCACCGGCAATCTGACCGCGAACCTCATCTTTGCTGACATTCATATTTGAACGTCGCAGGGCGAGGCGACCCTCGTCAAGCAATAGGAGCCGGACTGCGATGCCGACCGCGTCCTCTGTCGCGGCGGCCCGGCACCGACAACGAACTCACACCGTCACGGTCAAGGAGGTTTCCAATGGTGATTTCGATTCATGATGTGCCACGTCAAGAGAAATACCTGCTCTTCTGCACCACGTTGAGCAATGGTGCGGCCCGGCGGCGGCACGCGCGAAGGCGCCGCAACTTCCGGGTGGCGAAACGGGTTCTGGCACTCATTGGCGAGTCGGTCGGCGGGCTGAGCCAGCGCGTCCCCGCGGCCCCATCGCAGGTCGTCGCCTAGGCGAAGGACTGTGACCAGTACGCCAGCAAGAGACGGGCACGAGTCGGCGATCCGCGGCCGCAGAGGCATCAACCGAGGTGATTTCGATGTTGCGAATCACGGCGAATGACAACCCGCGCGTTCTCACCTTCCGACTTGAAGGAAGATTGGAAGGGCCGTGGGTACACGAACTAGAGCAGTGCTGGCGCAGCCTGTTAGACGGCGCGAGCCAGCCAACCGTCCGCATCGACCTCACGAACGTGACGTACATCGACGCTGAGGGCAAGGCGCGGCTGGCGGAAATGCATGAGCAAGGAGCGCAGTTCATCGCCGGCGACTGCCTGACGAAGGCCATCGTGGCTGAGATTGTCGGCGATGAGTAACGATCGATTCCGCGAAAGGAGACTCAGCATGACGTTGCGACATGGCAATCGAGTACGCAAGAACGGCGGGGAGCAGGTGGTGCGTGACTTGGAGCGCGCCGACGCGGTCGAGATGGGAGACCGCGGCCCCACCGAGGACGAAATCCGACAGCGTGCCCACGAGATCTACCTGAGTCGCGGTAACGCGCCGGGTAACGCCGAGATTGATTGGCTTCAGGCGGAAGTCGAGCTGCGCGCCCGCAGGGCCGAGGCGCGTCCCCACTGAGTCGTCGGTCTGGAGGGAGCAGTTCTTCGGCCAAGCGGGCAATCACGTAGAGAAAGCGAACGAGTTCACCAGGAGTCGAATCATGAATATCCAAGTTGTGACGCGAGTGCCGTTATTGAGCGTGGTGCAGGAGCTGGTGGAGCTGCGGCTGGGGCGCGTCCTGCGCCGCTTGGGCCAGCGGGTTGAGCAGGCGGCCGTGACGTTCGAAGACCAGAACGGCCCGCGCGGCGGCCCGGACATCCTGTGCCGAATTTGGCTGCGGCTCCAGCCCCGCGGCGAGATCAACGTCTCGGCTATCGCGGCTTCGCCTGGCGCAGCGCTCAGCGAGGCGGCACAGCGCGCCGGTCGATGCGCCGAATCCTCGGTGCGACGGTCATGGACGGCGCGCGTGAGGGAGAACCGTTTGTGACCACCCGAATGCTAGAGAACGTGAAGGGACACGTGGTTGAGCGGACGGGGATGCAAACCCGATCCGCCTCGAAGCGGGAACGAGCGATGCTGACCCACAAACACATCGTGCATGCCGACGCTCCAAGTGACGGACACATGATCACAGGCCTGGCCGACCGCGTCCTGGATCTACATGAGGAGCTGCGCAAGGCTCGCGACCAACTTGCCAAGTACGGCGAGACGCTCGTCGCGATCCAGCGCTCAATCCTGCCACAGCACCTGCCGAGCGTTCCCGGCCTTGATGTGGCTGTGCACTTCGCTGTTGCCGAGGGCGTGGGTGGCGATTTCTATGACGTCCATCCCGTCGGACCAGACCGCTGGGCGATTCTCATCGCGGACGTGGCCGGCCACGGTCTTGCCGCCGCCGCGATCCTCGCTCTGGTTCATGCACTCGGCAGCGCCGTGCAGGACCAGATAGCCGCAACTTCACCAGGCACGGCCCTGGCGCTCGTCAACAAGCAATTGGCGACGCGTTACCTGGCCAATACGGGCCAATTCGTCACGGTGTTTGCAGGTTTGTACTCCGCACGGGCTCAGACACTCACCTATGCAGCGGCAGGACATCCTCCGCCGCGGCTGGTTCGCGGTAGCGAGGTACAGCGGCTCAGTGACGTTTCCGGATTGCCGCTGGGAATCAGCATGGGAAGCGATTATCCCGAACGGACGGTGCAGCTGCTGCCCGGCGACCGCCTAGTTCTTTTCACCGACGGCATCACCGAGAGCAGGAATGCTGCCGGCGAGGATTTCGGCGACGAGCGCTTTGATGGGGTCCTGCGCGGCCCGGCGGGTTCGGCCACGGCATTGCGGGACCATGTTGTCAGTTCAGTGCGGGTGTTTCGAGGGGGGCAGCCGGCGGGTGACGATGAAACGTGCCTCGTCGCAGTAGTCAAGCCCGTTCAAGACACGACTCAAATGCAGTGAAAGTGAGGTAGTGCGATGTCGATCACGACTAACGAGCCCACGCGGGCCTTGAGCGAAGAGAATCGAGCCGTTCCCGAAGCGCTGCTGTCAGCGGCGGACGGTTCACCCGTCGCGACGGCCGGACCGTCCGCTTCTCAGGTTCAACATCCGGAGCCAAACAGCCCTCTCCCCGGCACGCCGCCAACCGCACTTGAACTTCGGCCACGATCGCCACGCTGGCGAAAGCGGCTGTTGCTGGCGGTGGGGGCCGTTGCCGGCCTGGCGGTGAGCGCGTACTTCCTGGTTCCGTGGGTGCATACGGCACTGAACACCGTGAGCACCGACGACGCCTACGTCAATGGCCACGTGACGTTCGTGGCGCCACGCATATCCGGCCAGGTGGCCACGGTCCTGGTGGACGACAACCACCGCGTCCGGAAGGGCGACATTCTCGTGCAGCTCGATCCCGAGCCATATGACGTTCAGGTCAACGTCGCCAAGGCCGCGGTCGATGCCGCGCGGGCCGACCTGGCGGCCGCGCGGGCACAAACGCGCGGGCTGGCCGGGCAGGTTAGCAGCCTGTATTTCGCCCTCCAGCACGCGATCGAGGATGTGGACAACCAGATCGCCCTGCTCCATGCGCGCGTGGCCACGCTGAATGCTCGGCAGGCGACGCTCGACAATGCGGATTACGACTATCACCGCGTCGAGCACTTGTTCAACACGAATGTCGCGGCGGAGAAGGAGATGCAAGACGCCACGGCAACTTTGAAGGTTGCCAAAGCCCAGGTGGACGAAGCGCTGGAAGCCGTTTACCAGGTGCGTGTCGCACTGGGCCTGCCGCGCAGGCCCGAATCCGGCGTGCTGACCGAGGTCCCCGACAACTTGGACCAGACCTTCTCGGTCGTGCGCCAGGTGCAGGCCAGCGTGATTCAGGCCGCCGCTCAGCTCGGAGTAGCGCAGCCGCTCGATGATTCCCCCAAAGAAATGGTCGCAAAGTTCTACCAGCGTGATCCGGAGGGAGACATCGACCGCATCTTCGAACAACTGCTGGCGAGTGCTCCCGCAGTCAAACAGGCCGAATCTCGTCTGGCGCAGGCAGAGCGGCGCCTGGCCGACGCCGAGCTGAATCGCCGCTATTGCGACGTCATCAGTGAAATCGACGGCGTCGTGACGCGCCGCAACGTCAACCCGGGCAACACCGTGCAGGCGGGGCAAGCCCTGATGGCTGTCCGCTCGCTCACCGAGATCTGGATCGACGCGAACTTCAAGGAAACGCAACTCGCCGATCTGCGCATCGGGCAGCGCGTGCGGTGCGAAGTCGACATGTACGGTGACCGCCATGAGTTCGAGGGGCGCATCACCGGCTTCACGATGGGCACCGGTCAGACGCTCGCGCTGTTGCCGCCGCAGAACGCCACGGGCAATTTCGTGAAGATCGTCCAGCGTCTGCCGGTCCGCATTGAGCTGACCGATTACGACCCTGACAAGGCGCCGCTGTTCGTCGGCCTGTCGGTTGAGCCCTTCGTGTACTACAAGGAGCCGCCCACCGGCCCACACGCCGGCGAATTCCTGCAACCGCACGCTGATCTTCCAATGGGTGCACGCGCCGCGAAGTCCCAGACCACGACCCGGGAAAGTTCCTTGCCGACCACGGTGGACAAGCCATGACCTCCGCAACACTCAGTCCAGTCGCGATGAGCCGTCCGACAATCAACCCCTGGTTCGTCGCCGCCGCCGTGGTCGTGCCCACGTTCATGGAGATCCTGGACACGACGGTCGCGAACGTGGCGCTGCGGTACATGGCCGGCGGGCTGGCGGCGCCGGTCGCGGACAGCGAGTGGATTATCACCAGCTACCTGGCCGCGAACGCCATCGTCCTGCCGATCACCGGCTGGCTGGCGGCGCACCTCGGCCGGCGCAACTACTTCCTCTTGTCGATCGCGATCTTCACGCTTTCGTCAGCGTTGTGCGGCATGGCCACCAGCCTCTGGCAGATGATCCTGTTCCGCGTGATTCAGGGTCTGTCCGGTGGCGGGCTCCAGCCGTGCAGTCAGGGCGTTCTGCTGGACAGCTTTCCGCCCGAGAAGCAGGGCACGGCCATGACGCTGTTCGGCCTGGCCGCCATCATCGCGCCGATCGTCGGGCCCACGCTGGGCGGCTGGCTCTGCGTAAACTATAATTGGCGGTGGATTTTCCTCATCAACGTCCCGATCGGCCTGCTCGCGCTTGTCGCTTCCTACGTGTGCGTCGAAGACCCAGACTACCTCAAACACCAGCGGGCCGAGCTGCGTCGCCAGCCGCTGAACTTCGACTACATCGGGCTGGGCGTCCTGGCGCTGGTTATGTCTTGCTGGGAAATCGTCCTCAGCAAGGGGCAGGAGTGGGATTGGCTGGGCGACCCGTTTGGGCGTGTTCAGGTGCTCATGATCCTGTTCGTCGTGGGACTTGGCTTCTTGATCGCGTGGGAGATGCGGTCCAAACACCCGATCATCAACTTCCGGGTGCTCGGCGAGCGCAATCTCGCGATGGCCTGCATCATTCTGTTCTGTGCTTTCGCCGTGGTGTACGGCGCGAGCATCGCGCTGCCGGGGATGTTGCAGACGCTGTTCGGTTATGACGCGCTGCGGGCCGGCTCGGTGATGTCCCCGTCCGGCGCCTCCTCGATGGCCGCGATGGTGCTCGTCGGGGTATTGCTGGGTCGCCAGTTCGATGCGCGGTGGATGATCGCAGCGGGGTTGGTGGCCATGGCCGCCGGGAGCTACTGGATGGCGCGCATGAACATCCAAATCAGCCCCTCGCAGGTCGTGTGGCCGCGGATGTTGCTGACCCTGGGCCTCGGACTGCTTTTCGCCCCCGCGACCGTGGCGGCGTTCAAGTACATCCCGCTGCATCTGCGTGGGGCGGCGGTCGGGCTGCTGAGCCTGCTCCGCACTGAGGGCGGCAGCGTCGGCACGTCAATGGCCGAGAACGTCGTCGATCGGCGCCTTCAGTTCCACACGGAGCGCGTGGGCGAGTTCCTCGACCCGCTGAACCCGCACGTGAACACTTTTCTGGAGGAGTCGCGCCGCTACTTCCTCCAGATGACCGGCGATCCGGCCGGGTCGCAGCTTGGGGCCGTACAGGCACTAAGCGAGTTGCGATTGCAGCAAGCGGCGTCGATGGCCTACCTCGACGTCTTCTGGTTGTGTGCCGTCGTATCCATTGTGCTGGTCGTTCTGGTGCTGGTGATGAAGCGTTCGGTGGCTGAGAAGGGCGAGCACGTTGCCGCACACTAGGCGAAGCGGAGAAAGAACGCTGCGGCGTTCTAGCGGCAGCGGGAGCAAGATGATGGATGCCTCAATTATCAGTGCATTGGCAGCAGTGGCCGGGTCACTCACCGGTGGCCTCGCCACCATCACAACCGCCTGGGTCACGCAAAGAACGCAAAGTAAGCGCGAGCTCATTCGCGCGGAAATCAGCAAGCGTGAGACGCTCTATGCGGACTTCATCAGCGAGTGCTACCGGCTCCTGGTGGACTCGCTTGTGCGTACGTTGGACAAGCAGGACGCGATGTTGCCGGCCTATTCGCTGAGCAATCGCATCCGGCTGTCTGCGTCCGACGCAGTCCTTGCGGAGGCGGAGCGGATCTTGAAACGGGTTACGGAACAGTACTTCGCGCCCAACCTCTCGCTGGACGGAGTGCGCGCACTCGTCGAGGCCGGGAGCGACGCTGATCCGCTCAAGCCGTTCGGCGAGGCGTGCCGCGCCGAACTGAAATCGATGCACAGGGGTTTGTAGCGCTTCTCTTTGACGCCTGGCTTCGCGGCAGCATGCGAAGGCCTGGCTCTGTGTGGCGCTCGACCGCGGAACGGACCTATGACTCCGAAACAGCACGCCCTCGCCAAGCAGATTTTCCTGGCCGCCTGCGAACAGCCGGTTGGCCAGCGCAGCGCGTTTCTCGACGCAGCGTGCGCGGGGGACCGCGAGCTTCACCGGCATATCAGTGACCTGCTGCGGTACCATAGCGAGGTCGAATTGACCGTCCGCGCGGCGGAAAGCGCCGCTTCGGCCGGTGAGCCCCCCCGCGAGGTTGTGGAACGAGACCAGTCGCGCCCCCTCGAGGGCGGGGTGATCGTCGCCGACCGCTACCGGATCGTCGCGCTCCTGGGCCAGGGCGGGATGGGTGACGTGTATCGGGCCGACGACCTCGTCCTGGCCCGGCCGGTCGCGCTCAAATTCCTGACCACCCGGTTCAGCGGCGATGCGGCGTGGCTTGCCCGGCTCGTGTGCGAGGTGCGCGTGGCCCGCGAGATTACGCATCCGAACGTCTGTCGCGTGCATGACATTCACGTCGACTCAGCCGCCGGCTCATTTATCTCGATGGAGTACATCGACGGCGAAGATCTGCGCTCCCTTCTCCGGCGAGTTGGCAGACTGGCGCCTGACAAGGCGCTCGCAGTGGCGTGCGAGGTCTGCATTGGCCTGGCCGCCGCGCACGCCAAGGGTATCTTGCATCGCGACCTGAAACCCGCGAACATCATGCTCGACAGCGCGGGTCGTGTGCGCATCACCGACTTCGGCCTCGCCGCGCCGCGAGAGTCAATCGCCGCGCTGGAAATCTGCTCCGGCACCCCGGGTTACATGGCCCCCGAGCTGTTTGCCGGTACCGACGTCTCCGTCTGCAGCGACATCTACGCTCTGGGACTGGTGCTCTACGAGCTGTTCACCGCGCGACCGGCGTTTACGGCGGAGAGCTTTACGGGGTTCGCGCGGCTGCACCAGCGCGCACCGGCGCCGCTGCCATCGGAACTCGTACCTGATCTGCCGCCCGTCATTGACGACGTGATCCAGCAGTGCCTCCGGAAAGACCCGAGCGACCGCCCGGCTTCCGCCCTGGCAGTTGCCGCTGCACTGCCAGGTAGTGATCCGCTGGCTCTCGCCTTGGCGGCCGGCGTCACACCCTCGCCGGCGTTTGTGGCGTCCTCCGGGGCCGGCACGGGACTGCGCTCGGGAGCCGCAACACTGCTACTCGTGGCGACGTTTGCGTTCTTGCTGGCGATCGTTCTGCTAGCCGAGCGCGCGGGGCTCATGCCCAGTTTCCGGTATGCAAAGTCCGCCAGCGGACTGGCAGAGCGGGCCGAACTGCTGGCGAGCGACCTCGCCCCCTCGACGGAGTCTCATGCCCAGGCCTTCGGCTTCGCGCTTCGACCGGCGGAGGAGTTCTTCCCGTCTGGACTGGGTACGGCGCACCTGGCGTTCGCCGCGCAGCAACAAACAGCCCCGCAGTTCTGGTACCGCCAAAGTCTGGCGGTGCTTGCCCCGACGCAACCTCTGAATCTCACGTTCGGGAGCGCGCGGCCGACGCTGACGGATCCGCCGCGCACGGCGCCCGGGATGGTCACGCTGGTGCTTGACGGCCAAGGCGTCCTGCTGGCCTTCGAGGCGTACCCGCCCCACGCGATCGAGACGGGTGCTGCTGCGCCCGTGAATTGGGCCTCGTTCTTTGCGGCCGCCGGCTTGGACTCGCAGGCCTTCTTCGACGCGCCGCCGCAGCTCGAGCCGTGGTTACCGTTTGACGAGCGTTGGGCCTGGACCGCGCGCACCACCGACAATCCGCCATACACGCTCCGCGTCGAGGCGGCCGCGTGCCGCGGCAAACCGGTGCTCTTCGCCATCCTGCGCGCCGCGCCCGAGCCGGCTGCGGTCCCGTGGTACCGCGATCTCGGGTGGCGCCGGACGGCGACCTTTTGCGCGCGCTTCGGGCTGCTCGCGATTGTGCTGGGCGGAGCGTTGCCGCTCGCGCGGCACAACCTGCGCCGCGGCCAGGGAGACCGGCGCGGCGCGTCACGGCTGGCTGGCCTCGTGCTGGCGGGGCGGTTCGTGATCTGGGCGCTGAGTGCTGGTCATGTACCCCAGCTTGAGGTAGAGCTGCGTCTGCTCCTCTTCGGTCTTCTGAGTGCCTTTCTCGAAGCCGGACTGGTCTCGCTCGGCTACATTGCTTTGGAACCGTATGTGCGTCGCTTCTGGCCGAAGACGATCGTCACGTGGAGCCGGTTGCTGACGGGACAATTGCGTGATCCACTCGTGGCGCGCGACGTGCTCGCGGGCACGCTGCTAGGCCTGGGAATCGTGCTGCTATTCGTGCTGGATCGCCCCGTGCTCGATTGGGTCGGCTGGGGAACGCGCGAGCCGTTCCATGTGTTCTATGCGCTCGAGCCGCTGCTCGGCGCGCGGTACGGCTCGGCGGCATGCGTTTCCGCTTTCCTGTCTGCACTCTACGCGGCTCTCGTGCTGGTGATCACACTCGTACTTGCGCGCGTGGCCCTGCGTCGCACGTGGCTCGCCAGCTTTGCGACGGTCGCGGCGACAATGCCGATGTACCTGCCGGCCATGGCCCACCCGGCGTGGTCGTGGTTACCGCTCGCGGTTGTGCTGACCGTCCTCGTCTGGGGGGCGGCCCGCTACGGCCTGGTTATGATCGTCGTCGCCATTTTCGTTATGCGCCTGCTGCTCCAATTGCCGCTAAGCTTTGTTCCCGACACGCCGGGCTGGGATCCGGCGTTGCTCGTGTTCCTGATCATTGTCGGACTGGCCGTCTACGGCTTCATGCATTCGCGCCGCCGGTCGGCATGCAACTCGATCGGGCTGTCAGACCGCACCGCAGGAACAACGTCAAAAGGCGCCCCATGAGACGCTGCAACGAATCGTCCGGAACGCTCACCATCCGGGAATGGACAGCGCGGCTCAGCGTTGCCTTCGCGCTCGGCGCGACAGCGATCCTGCCGGGCTGTGCTGCCATCCCGGCCGACGTCCAGGCCCGGTGCCAGCGCGGCTACGTCTACTACCTGGACGGCGCTGGCGGAGGCAGCCCACTGATCAATTGGTCCTCCGGAATTCGCGACGGACTTCGCAATGCCGGCTACCCCGGCTGGGGAGAAATGTTCTCCTGGGAGACCGGTCTGGGCGTCGCGCCGGACCAAATCGCCAGCAACGAATACAAGCGTGCCAAGGCGACTGAGCTCGCCCGTGAGATCACGGAGTTTCATCAAGATCACCCGGATACACCGATCACTCTGGTTGGGCTTTCCGCGGGCACCGTCGTGGCGGTCTTCACGCTCGAATCGCTTCCCGACAGTCCGATCATCGAGAACGTCGTCCTGCTCTCCGGCTCCTTGAGCGCGGACTACGACCTTACCACAGCGCTGGCAAGGGTGCGTCACAACGTCTACATTTTCACTTCGGATCGCGATGCGATCCTCAGTGTCCTGTTGCCGATCACCGGGCCGGCTGACCGCAGCGCCGATACCAACAGCGTCATCGGCGCGTCCGGCGCGATCATGCCGCTTGCCCCTTCGCCGGAGACGGCGAGCCAATACGGCAAAGTGGTCGAAGTGCGCTGGAACCCGTCCTTTCGCAGTTTCGGAAACCGCGGCGAGCACCTGGACACGGTCAACGAGCTCTTTGTCCGCGAGTTCGTGGCGCCGTTGGTGTTCGCCGCCCCCACAAGTCGGGCGGGCGCCTCACCTCCGCCGGGCAGAGTTCGTAACCCGGATTATCAGTGCTGGGCGCCGTTTGCACCGGGCTCGTGGGCGGTCCTGGAAGGGACATGCACGCACGACGGCCATGCGGACGCTTGCCACATCAAGACCACGCTCATCTCCAAGACGGTCGAAAGCGCCGTTGTCGAGCACGACCTGACGATCAACGGCGAGCGGCCGGCGGAGATTCCGTGCCGGCAGCGCTCGATCCTTTTGGCCAATATCGATCCACAGGATCATCCGATCACGCATCCCCGCGCGAAAGTGGACCGGATCGGCCAAGTTGAGATGTCCATTCTCGGGAAGTCGACCAGGTGCGATGTAACGCGGATCGCCGCGCCGAGTGAGTTCGATTTCTGGGGCGGCGACATTCAGGCCGAGACATGCACTTCCAGCACGGTGCCCGGATACCTGGTGCGTCTCGACCTCAGGACCATGCTCGACAGCAAGCGATACGAATTTGCGCTGCGAGTGACGAGCTTCTTTGTGGCATCGTCCCCCGTTCATTCCTCCAGAGCACGCGACGCGCCTTGAGAACCAGTTCACGCCGCAGCACGGTAGTAGTGCCGAAGCAGCCCCCCGAGAAGCCGTCGGCATTTTACGTTGCCAGCCCGCTTCAGGGGGACGGCTTCAGGTGAGCGCTTCTCAGCATCGGGTAAGGGGCAGTTGGTCTGGGGGCCGCTGGGCCACTCGCGGAGCCTCCAGGTGCTTCGCAACCCACGTTATGCCGGGGCCTACGTCTTCGGCCGCACCAAGGCCTGCCGGCGACCGACCGGACGGGGTGGCTACAAACCCCAGCCGCAGGAGAAGTGGCATACGCTGATCCTCGATGCCCATCCCGGATACGTCAGTTGGCAGCAGTACCAAGATCATTTGCAGACGCTGCACTTTTGCGGGCGCGCCCATGGGCAGGACCGTCGGCACAGCCCGCCCGGGCAAGGGCCGGCCCTGCTGCAAGGGCTGGTGGTCTGCGGGATCTGCGGCCGTCGCATGACGGTGAAGTATCACACCCGGGCGGCGACCCAGCTGCCGGACTACATCTGCCAACGCGGAAGTGTCGAACGTGGCCAGCCGATCTGCCAGCAGGTACCCGGCGCCGGCGTCGACCAGGCTGTGGGGGCGTTGCTGCTGGAACTGGTGCAGCCGGTCACGCTGGAACTGGCGTTCGCCGCGCAGGCCGAACTACAGACTCGGCTGGAGGAGGTGGCGCGCCTGCGCCGGCAGCAGGTGGAACGGGCCCAGTACGAAGCTGACGTGGCCCGCAGCCGCTTCATGCAGGTGGATCCCAACAATCGGCTGGTCACCGCCGCTCTGGAAGCTGACTGGAATGAGAAGCTCCGGACCCTGACCGCCGCGCAGGAACAATGCGAACAACAGCGGCAGAAGGACCAGAAGAGCCTGGATGATGCCAGCCGGCAGCAGGTGCTGGCGCTGGCCCGTGACCTACCGCGGCCCTTGCATGATCCGCATACCAGCGACCAGGATCGTAAACGGGTGGTACGTCTGCTGATCGAGGATGTGACACTGACGAAGCCCGATCAGATCAAGGTTCAGATTCGACTGAAGGGCGGCGCCACGCGGACACTCATGGTGCCATTGCCACTGAACGCCGAGCAGCTGCGCGCCACGAGTCCGGAAGTGGTGCGCCAGATCGACCAGCTTCTGGAGCACCACACCGAAGCTGCCATCGCGGCAGAATTAAACCGTTGCGGATACCGCTCCGGGACGAAGGTAGAGTTCACGGGCGACCTGGTCACACGGATTCGGCGCAACTATGGACTGAAGCCGCGCTACGACCGCCTGCGTGCACAAGGCCTCTTGACAGCGGTGGAACTCGGCGCGCAATTGGGCATCACTGCCCAGTCCGTGGCCGTCTGGAAACGGCATGGCCTGCCGCGCGGTGAACCGTACAACGACAAGAACGAGTGCTTGTACGAGACCGTCGGCAAACACGGGCCGCGGAAACAACAGGGCAGGAAGTACTCGGAAAGATGCCGACTCCCCGAACTCTGCTCTCATGCAGCCAATGAGGTGCACCATGAAGCATAAGCGTTCGCATCCGGCGCCAGCACGGGCGTTCGAACCCGCTGCACGCCGGCATTCTCGAAGACACGGTCGAAGCCGTACAGCAATTTCGCGTCGCGGTCGTGCAGAATGAAGCGGATCGGCAAGTCGTTGTCCTCCAGCCACATGAGCAGGTTCCGGCCCTGCTGCTGAACCCACTGCTCGTGGGGGTGGTAGGTTGGCGGGCTGACGAACACCTTCCGCGTGCCAACGTGAATGAACGCCAGGGTATACGCGACCCGCAGGCCCAACGGTGTGATCACGTTCTTGGTAAAGAAATCACAGGCCGTGAGGAATGGCATTTAGATAATCTATAAGTGCTTGTGCCCAGCGCACTTACGTGCATTTGCGCAAAGGTGGGCCTCCTGCGAAGATGGTGGTGTTGACAACATCACCCGCACAGGAGGCCACGGATGGTCAGTATCCGGCGCGTGCTCGCGCAGATCAAGGACGATTGGACCACGTTGCTCGCCGAAGAGCACCTGACCCGCATCTGTCGCGAAGCGGGGGCCCGCTGGCGTGAGCGCACGCTCAGCCCGGTGGTCACCATCTACGTCTTCCTGCTCCAGGTTCTGCACGGCAACACCGCCATGACGAACCTGCCGCGTCTGAGCGGCAAACGCTTCACGCCGGCCGCGTACTGCCAGGCCCGCCAGCGTTTGCCGCTGGCCGCCCTGCGGCGCTTACTCTACGAGACCGGGCTCCCGCTGCAGGCCCGGGACCACGATGCCGGTTCGGCTTCCGGCGTGAGCCGTTGGCACGGTCACCGGGTCTGGCTAACCGACGGCTCGTCCTGCTCCATGCCCGACACGCCGGCGCTGCAGAAACGCTTCGGCCAGCCCAGCGGCCAGCAGAAAGGCTGCGGCTTCCCGGTGGCACATCTGCTGGTGCTGTTTGACGCGGCCAGCGGCCGACTGCTCGACGTGCTGGTCTCCTCCTGGCGCATCCACGACCTGACCCGCGTGGCCGAATTGCATCCCCACCTCCAGTCGGGCGACATCCTGGTCGCCGATCGCGGTTTCTGCTCGTATGCCCACCTGGCGTTGCTCTGGCAGCAAGGCGTCTTCGTCGTGTTTCGCCTGCATCAGAAGCAACTCGTGGACTTTCGGCCACACCTGTCCATATCGGAAAATCGGTCCGCCCGGCGTGCGTCGGTCGCTGCTCCGGCCGGCGTCGCGGCGTGAACCGAGCGCGCCGCGAGATCAGCGTCTCAAGGGCCGCGAAGCGGCCGTCTCTGCGGCAGAGGCGCGCAATGTCCGCGTGTCCTGACTTCAGGACCACCGAGCGCAGGCTGTGTCAGGGCGAGCGGTACGCGATGACGACCTCCTCGATGCCCAGGTACTTGACGCGCTCGCAGAAGTCCTGGCCATAGATGCCGTCATGATCACGGATCAGGAAGCGCGGCGCCTCGTCAAAGGGGAAGGCCTCGACGATCTGCTGCGCCGTCCAACGCGCCGTGGGACGCGGCGTGACGTTGAAGTAAACCACGCGATGCCGGTCGTGCCGCAGCATGAGAAAGCAGTAGAGCAAGCGGAAACTCACGGTGGCCACAACGAAAAAGTCGATCGCCGCGATGTCCGGCACGTGGTTTTCCAGGAACGTCCGCCAGGTCTGGGAAGGCGGCTTGCGGGCACGGCCCATGTACTTCGCGACGGTGGATTCGGCCACGTAATGTCCGAGCAGCGCCAGCTCAGATTGAATCCGCGGCGCTCCCCACGTCGCGTTCTCGTGACACATGCGCCGGATCAGGCGGCGGATTTCCGAGTCCATCTTGGGCCGACCGACCTTGCCGCGTGACTTCCAGTGCCAGTAGAGCTTGAACCCATCGCGATGCCAGCGAATGACGGTCTCGGGCTTGACGATCATGAGGCACGAGCGCCAACCCGACCAAAGCCGGGACAGCCACACCCAGAAGATGCGGTCACGCTTCCGCAGCCTCGGCCGCTTCCCGGACACCTGGAGAACGGCAAGCTGCTGGCGGAGCGCCAGGTTCTCCGCCACGAGGGCTGCCCGGGAAACAAGGAACGCGCGCAGCAATGAGATGATCAGCTGTATTGCAACCATCGCGCCGCCTCAGTTCGGGTCATGTGAGGCGAAATCGTAGCCGATCGGGTAGCGAGAGGCGAAACGCGCAAGTCCTTGCAGCACAACGCGGACAGAGTTTTCGGGAAGGACAAGTCGCTAAACGTCTGGTCACCGGGTTTCAGCAACTCCTGGCGCCCTCGTACGTTGGCGGCGCAGTTGGTGTTACCGGGGTGCCGGACCAGCAGGCAGTACCCGGTCGCTTACGGCGTGTGCCGGTGCCACAGAAGCGCAGCGGCGAGCGGATGATCGCGCCAGAGCTGATTGTGGTGACGGTTGGGCAAGGCGTCGCGACATTCGGATCGCCAGGCTGAGTCGGGAAGGTCCAACCAGCGCCAATACTCATGCCGGTCACACTCTCGATCGGAGAACAGCTCTGACAGCTTCATCTCTACCCCCACGAAGCCGAACTGGCCGTCCACCCGCGTGAACTCGATGAACGCGTCGAACGCTGTGCGGTCGTTGAGGTACTCAGCCCTCGGATCGGGGGCTTACTCCAGCCGGACGCGTGTCACGTTCGTGATCGGCTCCGGCAGGATGTGGCCGACGACGCGCGTAGCGAAGTCCAGATCAGGCAACAGCGGGCGCGTGTACTACCAGGAGAAACCGTGGAGAACGGCTTCAGTCCCGAGTCAACAGCATTACGAACGGGTTAATGTCGGCCAGGTTCACGACGCCGTCGACGTTAATATCGCCATTAGCGTCTGGACATCCTATAAACTGATCAAAGTACTGGGTAGGGTTGCTGAGGCGCAGAACGAACGGGTTGATATCACCCAGATCCACACTCTCGTCGCAATTGAGATCGCCAATCCACACTTCACATTCGTCGGGAATGCCATTGGCGTTCAGATCGGCACTTAAACCGCCCGCGATATCGCACTCGTCCGGCACAGCATTGCCGTTGCAGTCGTGTGCGGTATCCGGGGGCAGGGTATTAAGCCGTTCGACGGTGTCTGTGCCGAGAGTGCCCGCATAACCACCCATCGCGTAGATCCAGCCGTCATCGCTGCGAGCGATCGCAGCGCCGCTACGCGCCGTCGTTAGGGCGGGTCCGATCGACCACTGGCCATCGATCGGGTCGAACACGTAGACAGCGGCCGTCTCGCCGCTGCCCGTGGTGCCCCCGACCACGTAGACGAGGCCGTTGGCACCAAGGACCGCGGCCTGACCCGACAGCGCGACAGGTTGCGGGTCGACAGTCGACCAGGTGCCGTCGGCCACGTCGTACGAGAAGACAGTGTTCGTGCGGCTGCCCGCCAAACTTATGCCTCCCATCACCAGAATGTGACCGGCACCATCGTACACTGCAGTCGCGGAGTCCCGCGGCTCGGGCAGGTTCGCTAGGATTTCCCACGCATCGTTGACTGCGTCGTAGCGCTCGACGTAGGGCGTAGGGACCCGGTCGACGTTGAGTCCGCCGATGACGTACAATCGACCGTTGGCATCCGTGGTGAAGGCGAAGGTGCCCCGAGCATACGTCAGGCTGGCCAGAGCGTCCTGGGTCCCGTCCGACACGTCGTACAGGAACGTGGCCGTCATCGGGGTGAACCAGGGGTAGTGGTCCTCGATGAGATAGCCCCCGGCCACGACGATGCGCCCGAACGAATCGACCGCGGCAGCCGGGTGCATGACGAGGCTTTCAAGCGGCACGCCGGCCTGCCAGGTCGGCGAACCGGGCGTGAGATAATTCACCGAGGCACCTTGGCCATTCCACGGCCGGCCGCCGATCGCGAGGAGGGTACCCGCGTGATTCAATCCGGCGGCACCTTTGCGCGGCCCACCCGGAAATGTCGGGCCGTCCTCCCAAGCACATTGAGCGTTCGACCGGAGTGACAGCAGCCCACCCGCGATCACGATCAATGCGGGCGCCAAGCAGCAATTTCCTCTCACCTTGGGCCTCCGGAGAGCACGTCCGCGGTCGCCCGGGTCAGTGCAAGTGCGGGCCAGCACCGGGGCATTTCACTGCACTACGAGGTCCTCGAGTACGCATTCGCCGATCTTGACGGTGACTTTATTGCCCGCGGCGATGCGCCGGCCCGGGTTGGCGAAGATGACAAAATACGTGCGGCTCGCGTGGGGCACGGCCGAGGTCTGACGCAACGCGCCCACCTTCGGCGGCGCGGGCACGTAGCTCGTCAGGCCGGTCGCCTGGTCAACGAGACAGGCGTTCGCCGATCGATTCATGAGTGGCAGCGCCTTTTCCGGATCGACGACGCGGTAGCGAAAGTCAAGCATGTACCCGGCCGCCGAGCGCCGCACGCCGAGCACTTCGATCCCCCAGCCGCTGGCCGGACCCGCAAGGTCGTTGGCACCCGGCGCCGCCCTGACCGCCGGGTCGGGGGCCGTCGGCTCCGTGGTCGGGTGCGTGCCGGCGGCGCGCGACGCACAGCCGGTCACGGCCAGCAGCGCGAGCACGGGGCCGACGCCGAAAACCAGACGCGCGGCCGCCCAGGGGCGGCGGGACGGCGCGTGCGGAGTGCGCGCCAGATCGGCCGTCAGGAAGTCGTCGAGCGCCCGCATCACGGCGCCACCGAGAGCACGCGCAGCACCCCGCCCGGCGCAGCGCCGGCGTTCGTCAGGTTTAGACGCCGATCGAAGAGCGGATACATGCCAGCCGCGGAAGGGGTAAACAGCACGTCGAGCGTCTTTGCGGCTGGGAGCAGGATCGAGTACTGCCGCGTCCGGTGCGTATACGGATAGCCGTCCTCGGCCGCCAGTTCCACATGTGCGCCGAGCATGACAGGTGCGTAGGACCGCAGGCCGGCGTTGACGAGGCGGACGAGCACGTCGTCGCCGACGTTGCCCGCGGTGATGCTCGGCGTGCCCGCGGAATAGGGCTCGCCGTTGACCAGGAAATACTTCGGCCGAAAGTCGATCGTGCTGGTCATGTTAACCTGCGGGTCGCCGAAGGAAACGTAGTTTCCGGAGTCGACGGCGTCATGGAGCGCCGGGTCGATCTCGCTGAACACGAGCAGAACCTGCTGATCGTAAGCGACGCCGGGATAGGCCTCGCCTGGGGACGCATCCTGCGTGATGCAGCCGTATAGGCCCATCTGGACCTGCACGGAAGAATGCGTGCCGCTTTGGTACAGGCGAGTGCCGGGCTGGAGGTTCGTCCACGTGTATGTGGCCGAACCGCCAGGCGCCGCCTCGTGCGTGAAAGAGCGAACGCGCGGCCGGCCCTGTCCATCCGTGAAGTACACCGGGGACATCGCGGCGCGGAGTCCGGGGATAACGATGGAGACGGGCTCGGCGAGATTGTTCTTGAGGTGGATGCTCAGCGTGGCATCACCGGGCAGTACCTCGATGGTCGGTCCAGGAATCGTCACGACGCCGTCGCCGCCGAAGTCTGGGTCGAGCGCAAATCCCCACATCGGGATCGACGCTCCATCGGGCATGAGTTTCGTGGTGGTGCCGGCCACCAGATAAATGTCCGCGCCGCGGGCGGCTGTGGTCAGAGTGGCCAGGCTCATCGCGAGCAGCACCACGCGCGGCGAGCGTAGTTTCTTGGGAATCGTCGTCATCGTGCTCTCCTGTCGCTAGGGAATCGGTACGCCGGGGGGCTCGATGATGAGCATGGTCATCATGCCGCCCGGGAAGATGTCGTTATTGACCATTTCGACTTCGAGGTGTGAGTGCCACATGTAGAAGTAGCCTGCATTCATGTTGAACCCGCCCTCGCCCGGCGGCACGCTACCGAAGGTCCCGAGGAAGGGGCTGCCGCTCCAGTTGGCGCCGCGGGTGATTTCAAGCTGCTCCGGTAGAATCACGGGGAAGGGCTTGCCGTGATCAGGGGCGTACTCGCCGGGCTCGAGTGGGTCGCCCGGCGCGTGCCCGTAGATGTCCCACCCCAGTCCCGCGCCCGTCCATTCGAAGATCGCATCAACCGTCTGGCCGGGCACGCTCTGGATGGTGAAGTCGCTCACGGCCAAGTCGGCGCCGGCGCCGGCCGCGCTCTCCAGCAGCCGTCCGTCGCGGGCGATAATCGTGAAATTGTTGCCGTGGGTATGGAACGGATGCAGGTTCCGACCTCCGCCGATCACGCGCATCAGCAGGCGATCGCCTGGATGCATTCGCGGCAGGCAGTTGTAGGGCTGGTGGGGGAACCAGGGGATCGTCGGCTCTAGCATCGTATCCGGTGCATTGCGTCCGTTGATGAACCAGTACACCGCGTGGTACGCCGTCGTGTCTACCAGTTCCGGCAGACCGAACTCGACCCAGAGGTGAACGAAGTAGTCCATCTCGGTCAGCAGAAAGAGGTATTCGTGGTCGTATGCGGAGTCTGAGTGTCCGTACGCGCGCGGGCTCGCAGGATTGAAGCCGGCTGGGCGCACGATCAGCGCGCCGAGAAGTCCCATCTCGATCTGCAGGTCTGGGTCCGTGCCACTGTGATAGTGGTACGTGCCGGGCTCACTCGCGGTGAACGAGTAGGTGACGCTAGCGCCGGGCGACGCCTCCGCCGTGAGCAGACCTGGCACTCCGCCGCTGGTCGTCACGCCGGTTTGACCGGGAAAGACAATCGACGCCGGGACCGGCAGCTCGTTGTTCAGCGTGACGGTGACTGTGGCACCCTCGTCGACGATCAACGTGGGCCCCGGGTACTGCATCGGACCGGAGCCATCGGCATAGCTCCAGACGTAGAGGCTGAGCCCGTCGCCAGCGTTGATGTAGCCGCTTCTCGCCGCCAACGTAAACGTGTCGCCCGTCAGTCCCGGGATTTCTGCTGCGGTCGGCGCAATGACCGCCAGCAGCACACCCACGCCGCACGCAGTTCTTCTTGCTGTTCGCCAGTTCATAGTGTCTTGCTCCCTGTGCAGGCTCGTCGATGGCCGGGCCCGGCACCCTGGTGCCAGCCGGCCGGATTACTCGAGCGGTCTGTTCTCGGCAGCTCCCTTGATGCGCGGGAAGCCTTCGGTTGGCACACGCCGTGGTTGGGGACCGCCCTTGGGTGCCGGAGCAGAGATGACAATCTCGGTCATCATGCCGCCGTAGTCCTCGGTGTCGTTACTGAGAAAGTTGAGGTTCGTGGTGTAGAGAAAATATGTGCCCGGGCTGACACTTGTGGTGTCCAGGATCACGTCGGCCGTCTCTCCGCCTCCGAGCGTGACAGAAGTCGTGTACTGCGAGAGGTCGGCCCCGCCCGGCCCGCGCAGGAGCCGCGCGCCCCGCCCGACAACCTTCATCGGAATCCCCAGCACCGTGATGGTGAAGTAGTCGGTGGTCGAGAGACTCGAGCAGCGCAGCAAGACCTTCTGGCCCTGCGTCGCCGCCACGCGCGACGAGACCTGCTGGGAATTGCGCGGCTCCAAGCCCAGGTCCTGGAGCAGCGGCGAATCGTTCGACAGCGGGTCGGGGTTGACCGTGTCGGGGTAGCCGCGCCCGTTGAACATGGCGTAGGTGTCCTTCATGTTCGCGAACGGCAGCGGCTGCACGGCGAGGTGCAGCTCATGGAACACCGGATCGAACGAATGGAGTTGGATCGGGAAATCCACGTCGTAGAACGTGGAACCGTCCCCATCATTGTAAGCGTACTTGTAACCCGTATGATGGGTGAACCCGTTGAGGTCCGTGCCATCTGGGAGGTTGTTCTGCTTGGGCAGGACGTACAGATTGCCGAGCATGCCCATCTGCATGTGCTCGGCTGCCTCGACGTGACAGTGCCACATGTAGGTGCCCGGCTCGACGACATTGTAGTAGTATGTCAGGCTCGAGCCCATGTTGATGACGATCGAGGCCTCCGGCACGCCGTCAAAAACCGGCGCGGCGTTCGGAAATCCGTGCCAGTGAATCGAGTGCGGATCGAACAGGTCCGGCCGCATGACCATGCCCACGTTGCTCAGGTTCAGGTAGACTTGCTGGCCCTCCTTGACCACGATCGTGGGCGCGGGCAACTGCGCCGCCAGCATCCCCTCCATCATGACCATCTCGTTCGGCACGCCGGTCACATCGTGAAAGCCGAACGTGTACTGCGGCCGGCCATCAGCCATGTTGATGAACCCGTCGCCGGCGGTCATGTGCAGGCAGACCGTGTCGTTATCGACGATCCCATCTCCATCCGTGTCGATGCCATCCGTATCCGGTGGGCATTGCGTAAAGATTTCCGCGCGCACCGGCGGCAAAGGCCAAGCCAAGCCGAGTAGCAGGCCGCCAGCAGTGATTCCTTTGAGGCAACGCATAGTCATCTCCTTCCGTCTTGGTCCGGGACAGTAGCGCCCGGCAGGTTCGGCGCCATGTGAGATTTCTCGGTGGCAGCTCGTGGGACCTAACCCGCGGCCAGTAGCGCGATAAAGGGGTTGATGTCACCGAAGCCGAAGTTGCCGTCGCCGTTGATGTCGCGGTTCTCCAGAGGGCAGCCTGGATAGGCCGCCTCGTAGGCCGCTGGATTCGTTAGCGCCATTACGAACGGGTTGATGTCTCTGAAATCCACCAAGCCGTCGCAGTTGAGGTCGCCCAGCGCCTCGCACTCGTCCGGCACGCCCGTTCCATTGAGATCCGTGCTCGTGCCCGAGGCGAGGTCACACTCGTCGGGGATCGTGTTGGCGTTGCAGTCTTGACTGAAGCCGTTGAGAATGTCCTGGGCATCGTCGACTTGGTTCCCGTTGCAGTCGTTGGATGGGCAGCCGTTCGGATCGACCGGCGTCCCCGGCGGCGTGTCTGGGCAGTCGTCGTTGCAGTTCGCTACGCCGTCCGCATCCGAATCGTCGTCGGGCACACCGCAGCCGCAGATGCCTGGATCGGTCTTCAGCGGATCCTCGGGACACAGGTCGTCGCAGTCCGGTGTGCCATCGCCATCGCTGTCGGTGTCGGGGATGCCGCAACCGCAGGCGCCCGGATCGGTCTTCAGCGGATCGTTAGGACACAGGTCGTCGCAGTCCGGTGTGCCATCGCCATCGCTATCCGTGTCGGGCACGCCGCAGCCGCAAACGCCCGGATCGGTCTTCAGCGGATCGTTGGGACACAGGTCGTCGCAGTCGGGCGTGCCGTCACTGTCGCTGTCGGTGTCGGGGATGCCGCAACCGCAGGCGCCGGGATCGGTCTTCAGCGGGTCCTCGGGACACAGGTCGTCGCAGTCCGGTGTGCCATCGCCGTCGCTATCCGTGTCGGGCACGCCGCAGCCACAGATGCCGGGATCGGTCTTCAGCGGGTCGTTAGGACACAGGTCGTCGCAGTCCGGTGTGCCATCGCCATCGCTATCCGTGTCGGGCACGCCGCAGCCGCAAACGCCCGGATCGGTCTTCAGCGGATCGTTGGGACACAGGTCGTCGCAGTCCGGTGTGCCGTCACCGTCGCTGTCGGTGTC
>JAGNKU010000014.1 GCA_017999985.1 Phycisphaerae bacterium
ACCCATGCGGGAGATAATGCGCAGGCCTGAGGCAAAGCGCAAATTAAGATCGTGTTAAACCCGCGTGTGTTTTTCGCATGCCCTAGCAAGTCGAGTGCCGAACAGAATTGATGGTGTCCCCAGATTCGGAGACCGATCACCCACAACATCCTGGTTCTCTTTGACGATGAGCTTTTCTACAGAGCAAGAATGTCCCCATTAATCGCGGACCCGGAATGATGATCGAGGCACGTGCGATGGACGCCAATGTGAAGTTGTTGTGCGAGGAATTTGAGTTCTGGGCCTCGGCATATCAGCGCCGAGGAAGTGAGTACTATGAGAACGGCTGGGAGACCGATTTCCCCGGATACCGCGAACTGATGCATCTCGGGCAGGAAGCGATGAACCCGTGGACCATGACGAGCGCGACGCTCGCGTGCCTGGAGACATGTTGGGCGATCTCCAATGAGTGCACCGAGATGCTGGACTACGCGCAAGAGCATCTTGACGAGTGTTGGAAGACTCTGGTCGCACTCTCACAATCGCAGTTGTCAGATGTGCGCTGGCAGGTGTACATGGCCATGGAACACGCTGGGCCACGTGCCGAACCGTATCTGCGGCGCGGGCTGGAGGACTTGAACGATCGCTGTCGGCAGTACGCCCTGCTTGCGCTGGCCAACTGTAATCCGGCTGACGCGCGGGCGATCGCGGAGCGTTTCTTGAAAGACGCGGATCCTTACATGCGACAAGCGACTATCCGAATGGTCCTGGCGACTGGGGATTCCGAGTTTGTGGCCCAGGTCCGGCAGGTGCTCCTGCAAGACCCCGTGGAGCACGTGCGTAATGACGCGCGGCGCCGCTTGCCGGAGTGATTGGAACTGGCAGCCTGTGATCGCAGGCTGAGAGGCACAGCCACCAAGTCACGGTAACGATGTGTCCGCCGGTGGAGGTCGGGCCGGGGCGGGTCGTCCTGGCGACGGTCACGCACTACAGCAGCTTCGTGCTGCGGCTGTGCGTGGCGGCTGGCCGCGCACTGGCGTGCGGGGTTGTGATTACCGGGGTGACTTGCCGGCGTCGGCGAAACGCTTCAGAATCAGGCGCACTGCCTGCGACAACCGCGCCTTCCGTACGGCGGGATCGAGCGATGGGTCGAGCTTGGCCTCCGCGTAGCCGCGCCAGATGTGTTTACCCGTCGCCGGGTCGAGCACGTCGATGACCAGGGCTCCCTCGGAGTGCACCGGCGCGAAGCTCGACTCGCGCATGCCGCCGCGGGTTCTTTCAGTCACGGCGTAATCCACTGCGATGTCCGGCTTCCCATCGGTCAGCTGCTTGTAGCCCTTGCGGCCGAGCTCTTCGCCGATCAGTTGCCGGACGAGCGCATCGTGCTCCGCCGATAGGACCTTTTCGTACCGCAGCCCCATCTTGGCTTCGGGCGCCCAGGTCCATGTCTCGCCCATGCCATCGAACCGAATGCCCGGGCCATACGCGGACTCGATCCGCATCGGAGCACAGCCCAGCAGCGACAGCGGCAGCAGCAACAGACCGGCGGTAGCACACAACCGGCAGGACGTTCGTGCGTTCATCCGACATCTCCCACATGACGCCGCCCGACTCCGCCGCCGGGCCCTTCGGCGACATTGTAACGCAGCGGGCGCGGTCCGCATCCGGCACCAGTATTCACAAGCCGTTGTAATTCCGTGGACCGCATGTCAGAATCCGCGCTTCGCGTGGTCTGCCCTGATCGCGGCTGTGTGGAAGGAGCCGAGCATGTTGCGCGTTGCCCTCATTGTCGGTCTGGTTGTCGTCACCGTGGGTCTGTGGGGTTGCCCGCCGCCAGAGCAACTGCCGCCGTACACGCCCCCGGAGGGCAAGGACTACGGCAAGCCGCTGCCGCCCGGGGCGCTCGCGCTGCGCAAGATTTCCCCCAAGGATTACCCGGATTTCGGCCTGGCCTTCGACAACCGCGCCGGGCTGGAAGAGGCCATCCGCCACAGCCTCAGCTACCTCGCCAAACCGTCGAGCCACAAGTATTTCCCCTACGGCGAGATAACGCACGCACGGGCGGTGGCTTCGCTCGAACGGTTTCTCGAAATCCTGCCACGCGTGAACTCGCCGGCGGAATTGAACAAAGCCGTGCGTGACAACTTCGAGGTCTACCAGTCAGTCGGTTGCGACGACCGGGGGACGGTGTACTTCACCGGCTACTACACCCCCATCTTCGAAGGGCGCCGGCAGCGGGAGGGGGCATTCCGCTATCCGCTCTACTCATTGCCGCCGGACTTGGTGAAGGACGAGGAGGGGCAGGCGCTCGGGCAGCGCCGGCCTGATGGCGGGATGAACCCGACCTATCCGACGCGGCGCCAGATCGAGGAAGGCCGGCTGCTGGACGGCCTGGAGATTGCGTACCTGAAGTCGCCCTTCGAGGCGTACGTCGTGACGGTGCAGGGTTCAGCGAAGCTGCGGCTGGGCGACGGCTCGATGTACGAGCTCGGCTACGCCGGCAACAACGGACATGCCTACACGCCGATTGCGCTGGCGATGGTCAACGACGGCGTTATCAGACGTAACGAAATCTCGCTGCAGACGATGCTGCGTTACTTCGAGCGACACCCTGAGCAGGCATACAAGTATTGCTGGCGGAATGACCGCTACGTGTTCTTCAAGGAAGCGCCTGGCGGCCCGTTCGGGAGCATCGGTGTGCCCGTTACGCCGTTCCGCAGCCTCGCGACCGACAAGCAGATCTTTCCGCGGGCGTGCCTGGCATTCGTAAAATCGAAGCTGCCCATGGTTTACAATGAGAAGGTCGTTCAGGCACCGTTCTCCGCGTTTGCCTGCGACCAAGACACCGGCGGGGCGATTCGGGCGGCGGGGCGGTCTGACATCTTCATGGGGGTGGGGCCGTCGGCGGAGGCGATCGCCGGGCGAACCGGGTCGGAGGGCGCTTTGTACTACATCTTCGTTCGTGAGGGCGCACGACCGTAACAGCGCACGATTCCGGAGGAAAAAAGTTGACGCGGCCAACTTTCCGATAGAGAATACAGTCGTACATAGCAGCGGTCCCGACCGGTATTCGGTGCGGGGCCGGTAGCTGAGAAGTAGCGAGAACAACAGAAAAAGCAACTACGGTCGGTCGAACGATCATTCGTTCGAAACAATCCTTATCCATCCGCCTCATCACGACCGAACGGAGCTGCGGGCTTCCAGTCTTTGCCCGCATTTGTGCCCCGGATGAGGTGTGCCGATGGATCGCTTCCGCCTCTCTTCTATTGCATCGCTCTGTGAGCAGCTCAAGCGCGGCCCGAATCGTCTCTGCCTGCGCCAACTGCTCGGGATCGAATTCCTGCTCTCGCTGATTGAGGCGCACAAGCAGTACCCCTTCGAATTCGTCTGCAACGCCATCACCGGCTTTCGGCCGACCCACGAAGGCGATGGTCACGGCCGCTTGCTGGATGGCGAACTCTTGATCACCGACCTGGTCCTGCTGGCGGAAGACCTGAGCGAGAACGCCCGGCTTCCGCTGAATGCCTGGATCGAGCCGGTATACACAGTGGCGGACTTGGCGGAGCGGTTCGACGTCAGCACGAAGACGATCTTCCGCTGGCGTCGTCGGGGACTGGCGGGCTGGAAACTGCGGGGGACGGACGAACGCATGCGACTCCTATTTGCCGATCGATGCGTGCGGCGATTCGTGGCGCAGAACGCGGACCTGGTGACGCGCGGGAGCAACTTCTCCCAGCTCACCCGGCCGGAGCGCGAAGGGATCGTCGCTCGGGCGGCGGAACTCGTGGCTGGCGGCGGCCGGACGGTCAACGCCGTAGCGCGGCAGATCGCCGCGGAGTCCGGTCGGGCGGTCGAGACCATCCGCCTGATTCTGAAACATTACGACGAAGCCCACCCCAACGCGGGCGTGTTCAACCGCTCGCCGCTGCAGGTGGAGGTGGACGATCAACGTCTGGCGGTCTGGGAAGCGTACGTCGATGGCGAGACCGTCGAAGCGCTGGCACGGCGTTTCGGCAAGACGGTCGCGTGGATCTACCGCACGATCACCCAGATGCGCGCCCGGGAAATGCGGGCCCGGAGAATCGAATACGTAGGGAGCCCGGAATTCGATGCGCCGGATGCCGACGAAGCGATTCTCAGTTCGGCGCTTTCCGGCCCGCTTCAACAGGAGCTCGCGGTGTCGCCGCGGCGTGTGCCCGCCGGGTTGCCCCCGTATCTGGCGCAGCTCTTCCGCATCCCGCTGCTGACGCGCGAGGGTGAGTTCGTGCTGTTCCGCCAGATGAACTACCTGCGGCACAAGGCGCAGATGGCGCTCGATGCGCTGGATCCTGACCATGTGCGGCCGGCGCAGCTCGACGAAATCGAAGCGCTGCTCGACGAGGCCGCCCGGATCAAGGGGCGCATCGTCCAAGCCAACCTGCGGCTGGTGGTCAGCATCGCCAAGCGCCACTTGGCGCCCGGCCAGGACCTCTTCGAGCTGATCAGCGACGGCAACGTCTCACTGATGCGCGCGGTGGACAAGTTCGACTACGCGCGCGGCTTCAAGTTCAGCACGTACGCGTCGTGGGCGGTCATGAAGAACTTCGCCCGCTCGATCCCGGAGCAGCGCCGGCACGGCGAGCGCTACCAGACCGGCTGGGACACGTACCTGGATGCGATCGGCACGGCGCCGCGCGAGGACAGCGACAACGAGGAAGTGCTCGCGCTGCGTGGGACCGTCGAGCGCATGCTGGCCACGCTCGACGCGCGCGAACGTAGCATCCTGCGGCAGCGCTATGGCCTGGACGACGCCGGTGAACCACAGACGCTGGAGCAGATCGGCCGGCGGTTCGGGGTTTCGAAGGAACGGATTCGCCAGCTCGAGGCGCGGGCCATGACGAAGTTGCGCGGCGGTTTCGAGGCGGATGTGCAGCGGCTGCTGGGCGCCTGACGAGCCAATCGGTCCTCTTCTCTCACGACAGACCCCGCCGGGAGCGGCAGCTCCGGCGGGGTGCTTTTTTGGGGGCATTCGGGCGTTGGTGGCGGGGCAAACCGGCGCGCCGACAACCGAGAGATGTTCTTGCACGGTCCGATAATATAAAGCTTTCGCACCCGTGGAATGGCGATGTACTTCTGGGGACCGCTAATTCTTTGCGAATTCGCCGGTTCTTGACGCTTTAGAGTGGAAATCCGGGGGTTATCCGGGCCTAGAAGTGAATGCGGAGGTCTGTTTCCAGTTCGCGTGCGTAGTTCGAGGTGCGCGGCTCGAACCCCGTCGGTTGACTGCGACCATGAGGAGGCGCGGAATGCAAGCGCGAAGAGTGTTGACGGGCGCCGGGCTGATTGCCTTGGCGTTCGTGGTGGGATCCGCAGCTGCGGACGATATTCGTCCGCCGTACTGGGCTGGCCAGGTCGCCACGTCGCTCGCATCGTGGGAGTCCCTGACAACGGATCCGACGCCGCTGCTCGAAAAGTTGCGCGATCCGGTCAACAGCGCGCTGGTTCTGGCTGGGGCGATCAGTTCGGATGTGGTCTGGCAGCATGAAGGCGCCGGCTATCGCGGCGCGTCGTCATTTGCGGCCGGATTCGACGTGCGCGCCGAGCAGCCGGGGCACCGCAACGTGTGGGTTCAGCTTGCGTGGATGGTCGATCAGACCGCCGCGCGTCCGATGGCGGGGAATGCTGGGCCAAGCGTGAAGACGACGGCAGCCTCGGAGAGCATCCTCGCACCGACGAACCCGGAGGCGCCGTTCGGAGACGCATGGTTCCATCAGCCGCGTGTTGAGCCGGCACCGGCGCAGGAGCTGGTGCGGGCTCACGGCAACATCATGGGCGGCGGGCTGGTAAACGCCGGGTCGGTGATGCTGGTACGGGGGCGGTAGCCCGGAACAGTCGATAGTTCACCCACGGGACGGCGGGTTGCGGCTCGCCGTCCCGTTTTCGTTGCGCGGCCGGCGTCATGTTGACCGGATGCGGGCGCGCAGTGCCGTGGCGGTCGCGTGGTCGGCCGAGCCGAAGAACACAAATACCACGCGCTCGATATTCGGGTGGCGCGCCAGGAACTCGGCGGTCGTGCGCAGGGCGATCTCCGTCGCCGCCTCGAACGGGTAGCCGTAGATGCCGGTGCTGATGGCTGGGAACGCGACGGTCCGCAGGCCGTTTTCGCACGCCACTTCGAGCGAGCGGCGATAGCAGGAGGCCAGCAACTCTGGCTCGCCGCGCCGGCCGCCGCCGTAGACGGGACCGACGGTGTGGATGATGTAGCGCGCGGGGAGGTTGAACCCGGGCGTGATCTTGGCATCGCCGGTGTCACAGCCACCAAGCTGGCGGCAGGCGGCCTGAAGCTGGGCCGCGCCGGCCGCGCGGTGGATGGCGCCGTCGACGCCGCCGCCGCCGGCCAGGGCGCGGTTGGCCGCGTTGACGATGGCGTCGACGGCCAGCCTGGTGATGTCACCCTGCTGCAGTTCGATGCGTGACCAGACGTCGGTGGTGGACATGAGTGGCTCCTCGCGGTATTCGCGCGTATTGTCGCATGGCGCTCGGTCGGCGGCAAAAGGAACCGCGAAGCGGCGATTTCGGCGCGGCGGGCGGGCCAGTACCATGGGGGCATGCCGAAGACGCTCTACATCATCGATGGCCACGCGCAGATCTACCGCGCGTATTTCGCACCGTTCCGCACGCTGAACGCGCCGAGCGGCGAGCCGACGCGCGCGACGCACGTCTTCTGCCAGATGCTGCTGAATATGCTGCGCGACCGCCGGCCGGATTATCTCGTGATGGTGCTCGACGCGGACGAGCGCAAGCTGCTGCGGCGGCAGATCTACCCGAACTACAAGGCCCACCGCGACCCGCCGCCCGAGGACCTCGCCCCGCAGGAAGACCGCATCATCAGCGTGCTGGCGGCCGCCGGCGTGCCCATGTTGCGGCGCGAGGGATTCGAGGCGGACGACATCATTGCCACGCTCGTCAAGCGACTCGCCAGCCAGGAACTCGACATCTTCGTGGTGTCGCGCGACAAGGATCTCGATCAACTCCTGCGTGACGGCGTGTCGCTGTATGACCCGATGAAGGACGAGGTCATCACCGCGGACGGGCTTTTCGAGCTGAAAGGCTGGCGGCCGGAGCAGGCCGTCGAGGCCCAGATTCTCACCGGTGACAGCGTGGACAACGTCCCCGGCGTGCCCGGCATCGGGCCCAAGACCGCGGCCAAGTTGCTACAGCAATACGCGACGGCGGCGGGCGTCGTCGCGCATGCGGATGAATTGACGCCCAAGCAGCGGGAGAACGTGCTGGCGTTCGCGCCGCACATGGACCTGACGCGCGAGCTCGTGACCCTTCGTACGGATGTGCCCATCGATTTTGACCTCGCCGCCGCGGAGTGCGCCCGTTTTGACTGGCGGCGTGTCCGACCGATTCTTGCCGAGCTGGGTCTGCGGCGCCTGCTGGAGCAACTGCCCGATGATGCGCTGGACGGCGAGCCGGCGCCGTCCCCGGATGCGTCCGTGCCGGCCGCGGCGCGGACGCCGGCCGTGGCTGGCGCGCCCCTCTCCGCCGCCGCGCTGCGCGAACCCGCGGGTGGCGACTACCGCCTGATTGAAACGCCGGAGAAGCTGGCGGAGTTCGCGGCCAAGCTGGCGCGGCAACCGGAATTCGCCCTGGACACCGAGACGACCAGCGTGAGCCCGATCGATGCCGAACTGGTGGGCCTGTCGTTCGCGTGGCAGGTGGGCGTCGGCTACTACATTCCTGTGCAGTGCGTCTATGGGCGGACACTGCCGCTCGACCTGGTGCGGGCGAAACTGGCGCCGATCCTCGCGGATGCGACGAAACGCAAGGTAGGCCAGAACCTGAAATACGATCTCAACGTCCTGCGCAACGCGGGGCTGCCCGTCGCCGGTCCGCTGTTCGATACGATGATTGCGGCATTCGTGATCGACCCTGCCCGCAACGCGTACAACCTCGACAGCCTCGCGCGCGGTTTGTTCGGCTACACGAAGATTCCGACGACCGACCTGATCGGCAAGGGCAAGCAGCAACTCCGCATGGACCAGGTCCCGGTCGAGCAGATCGCCGAATACGCGGCCGAGGACGCGGACTATACCTGGCGCCTGCGGCTGCTGTTCGAGCCGCAGATCGCCCCGTTGGGCATGGAGCGCCTGTTCTACGAGACGGAGATGCCGCTCGTCAGCGTGCTGACCGACATGGAGCACCATGGCATCCGCATCGATACCGACCTGCTGCGCGAACTCAGCCGCACGCTGGCGGCCCGTGCCGCCACCATTGTGAACGAGGTGCATCGCCTCGCCGGCACGCCGTTTAATCTCGATTCGCCGAAGCAGCTCGCCGAAGTCCTGTTCGACAAGCTCGGCTACCGCGTGGTGCGGAAGACCAAGACGACGCGTTCGACGGACGCCGAGACGCTCGAGATCCTGCACCAGGAGACGAACCAGCCGATCTTCGCGCTGCTGCTGGAGTACCGCGAGATCCAGAAGCTGCGCGGGACGTACGTGGACGCGCTGCCGGCGGAGCTGAGTCGGCGGACCGGCCGCGTCCACACGAGCTACCACCAGACCGGCACCGTGACCGGCCGGCTGTCGAGCAGTGAGCCGAACCTGCAGAACATCCCCGTCCGGACGGAGGCCGGCCGGCAGATTCGGCGGGCGTTCGTGCCGCGGAGCGCGGACGAGCTGCTGGTCGTGGCCGATTATTCACAGATCGAGCTGCGGGTGCTCGCGCATTTCTGCGAGGACGAAGCGCTCATGGGAGCGTTCGTGGCCGATCAGGACATTCACGCGTTCGTGGCGGCGGAGATTAACGGGGTGCCGCTGGCGGAGGTGACGAAGGAGATGCGCGGCCGGGCGAAGGCCGTGAACTTCGGTATCATCTACGGGCAGACGGCGTTCGGGCTTGCACAGGCGACGGGGATGAGCCGCACCGAAGCGCAGGCCTTCATCGACGCGTACTTCACGCGCTACCCACGTATTCGCGAGTTCATCGACCGCTGCATCGCCGACGCGAAGCGCGATGGGTACGTGCAGACGATCCTGGGCCGGCGGCGACCGATCGAGAATCTCACGTCGAGCAACGCGAGCGTCCGCGCCCAGGCCGAGCGCTTCGCGGTGAACACAGTCATTCAGGGCTCGGCCGCCGACCTGATCAAGATCGCGATGATCGAGCTGCACCGGCGGATCGCGTGCGAGTCGTTGCCGCTGCGCATGCTGCTGCAGGTGCACGATGAGCTGGTCTGCGAAGCCCCGCGCGCGGCCGCCCCGGCGATGACGGCGGTCATGCGCGCGGTGATGGGTGGGGCGATGAAGCTGCGCGTGCCGCTGAAGGTCGACGTGGCGACGGGGGAAAACTGGCTGGAGGCGAAGTGACGGAGGGGCGGGATCGAGGGATCAAGGGAATGAGGGTGCGGGGGAAAGGGAACAGGGGATGGGGAACAGGGAACGGCTGCCGCGGAGCGCGGTACGGCCGCTCTTGGCGCGTAGGGTGCGCCGTTTGTCGGTCCTGCGGGACAACTCAGGCCGAACGAGGCGTCTCTGTGAATCTCTGTGTCCTCGGCGCCTCTGAGGTGATCTGTTGCGGCGCCCCCTTATCAGCCTATCTCGTTATCACCTTATCACTCGCCGATGGCGAAGGTGATGTCCACCTCGACCGTCGAGTTGAGCGGCAGTTCCGCGACGCCGACCGCGGCGCGGGCGTGCCGGCCGGCGTCACCGAAAACCTCGACCAGGAAATCGCTCGCGCCGTTGGCGACCTTGTGCTGGTCCGTGAAGCCGGCATTCGACGCGACGTACACCGCCACCTTCAGCACGCGCGTGATCTGGTCCAGCCCGCCGGCCACTTCCGCCGCCGCGGCGAGCGCGTTCAGCGTGCACACGCGGGCCGCCGCCTGGGCGTCCTCGAGCGTGCGTCCGTCGGGGCCGCCGACCTTTCCGGCGTAGGCGAGCTGGCCGGCGCGCATGGGAATCTGGCCGCTCAGCGTGATGGTGTGGCCGTAACGCAGGGCGGGCACATAGGCGCCGACCGGCTTGGTGACGGGGGGCAGGGTCAGCCCCAGGGCTTGCAGGCGTTCACTCGGTTTGCTCATCAGTGATCTCCGGCTCGGGCTCGTCCACGAGCTGCAATCGGGGCGCGTTTGTGGGCTGCCGCGCGGAATCATCCGCGAGCGGCGGCGCGAGTTCGTCGCCGGAAAACGCGGGTTCGTCCGCGGCCTCCGGTTCGGGTTCATCCACGGGCTGGATCAGGAAGATGTAGATTGTGCCGAACACGGCTTCCTGCTCGGCACGGATGCGGTGCGAACGAATCAGCTCCAGCATGGCCAGGAAGCGGCCGACGACCTGCAGGCGGTCCGGCTGGCCGTCGAACAGTGTCTCGAACGTCGACGGGCCTTCGCGCTCCAGAATGCTGAGGACTTCGGCGATATGCAGCTCGATCGGGACTTCGTCGTAGCGCACTGAGTGCAGGCCGGGGCCGCGACCAATCGCCGCCATGACCTTGCCGAATGCGGAGAGCAGGTCCCAGACCTGCACTTCCTCGAGCTGCACGCCCTCGAGCTCCTTGGGCAGATCGCACGGCCGGCGCACGTAGCGCTGCGCGCGGTTGTCGGCGGAGGTGCCCAGCGCGCGGGCCGCGTCCTTGAAGCGCTTGTATTCCAGCAATTGCCGGACGAGCGGGGCGCGCGGGTCGGTGCTGTCGTCGAGATCCTCGATGGGCGGCGTCGGCAGCAGCGAACGCGACTTCAGCTCGACGAGCGTCGCCGCCATGACGAGGAATTCGCCGACGGCATCGGGGTCGAGCTGTTCGAGCAGGTGCACGTGCGCGAGGTACTGGTCAGTGAGACTGGCGATGGGGATGTCGAGAATGTCCACCTCGTCCCGGCGGATAAGAAACAGCAGCAGATCGAGCGGGCCGCTGAAGACGTCGAGCTGTACGCGGTAGTCGGACAAAACGCTCTCACTCGTCGCCGGTGGGGCTACAGGGTCGCCGCCCGGACGATGCCGCACGCGTCGCGGACTTCGGCCATGACCTCCTCGGCCACGGCCCGCGCCCGCCGGGCGCCGCCGCGCAGTATATCCTCGACGTCATCGGGGCGGGCGAGCCACTGCGCGCGGATTTCGCGGCGGCTGCCGAAGCGTTCCTCGTAGAGCTCGACGAGCCGCTTCTTGGCCTCGCCGTAACCCATGCCGCCGGCGCGGTAACGCTGCTCCCACTGGGCGAGTTCGGCAGGCTCGGCGAGGAGTTTCAGCAGGGCGAAGACGTTGCAGGTCTCGGGGTGCTTGGGCTGTTCGACCGGGGTGCTGTCGGTCTTGATGGCCATGATCTTCTTCTTCATGGCCTTGGCCTCGCCGAAGAGCTCGATGATGTTGCCGTAGCTCTTGCTCATCTTCTGGCCGTCGATGCCGGGGACGATGGCGGTCTCGTTGAGGCGCGGTTCGGGGCGCTTGAAGACGGGGCGGAACGTCTGGTTGAAGTAGCCGGCCATGTCCTGCGTGAACTCGATGTGCTGCAACTGGTCGCGGCCGACCGGGACGATGTCGCTGCGGTAGATGAGAATATCGGCGGCCATGAGCAGCGGGTAGCAGTACACGCCCATGTTGGGGACAATGCCCTTGGCGACGTGGTCCTTGTAGGTCGTGGCGCGGTCGAGCAGGCCCTTGCCCGTGACGGTGCCGAGAATCCAGGCGAGCTCGGTGACTTCGGGCACGTCGCTCTGGCGGAAGAGGTTGATGCGGTTGGGATCGAGCCCCATCGTCAGGTAGTCGATGGCGACGTTGCGGGTGAGCTGGCGCAGGTGCTCGGCGTCGTGGACCGTCGTGAGCGAGTGATAGTTGGCGATGAAGTAGAAGCCCTCGTGCTCCAGCTGAAGCTCGATGTGCTGCTTCATCGCCCCGAAGTAGTTGCCGAGGTGCAGCTCTCCGGTCGGCTTGATTCCCGACAGTGCGCGCATCCCAACCTCCAGTGCGTCGGCCCCGCCGCCGCCACGTGCAGGCACGGCCAAGTTACGGGGCAGTAGACCACGAGTGCGGCGGGGATACAAGGGTGGAACGGTGGCGGGGGGCGCAAACGGTGCGCCGCGACTAAGTTCAGCGCACGGGACGGCGCGGCTGCAGCTGGCCGGCGAGTCGGGCGGCCCGGGGCGCTTCCGCGTGGTGCGCGCGCTAACTATTGACGGATGCGCGGCTTGCAGCGGGGTGTGCCGGGCAAGAGGTAGCCAGGCCTCACGCAAGCCATACGTCGAGGCGCGTGTAGTCGCGGTTGCGGAGGCGCTGGGCGCGGTCGCCCGTGAGGCGCGGGGCCTCGATCGGATCGCTGTTGTCCAGTTGGTAGCGTACGGGGTGGACTGCGTTTGGTCCGTACGTGTCGCGGCGCGCGGGGTTGTGATACACGAGCAGGACGGACCCGAGCAGGGTACACGCGAAGTGTCCCTCGGGGAGCTCGGTGTTCTGGCCGCGCCAGGTGATCGTGCGGCGAGCGGGGGCGAACCAGGCGCCGGGGAGTGCCGGTCGCAGAGTGAACCACAATTCGTTGGCGTCGAGCGTGAACGGGCTGGGACCGATCGTGAGCAACCGCCAGATGTGTATGAACTCAGCCGAGGAGCCGCTGAGGCGCGCGATGAAGCCGCGGCCGCGCGTGGCGGGGTCGGGGTTGGCGGAGGAGGCGATGAAGGAGCTGTTTTCCAGCACGCTGCGGCCATAGCGCTGCGGGTCGAGGAACGGGACGAGCATCGTGCGGGCGTCCTCGAAGAACTCCGCGTAGAGGCCGCGGCGAAGCAGCTCCAACAGGTACTTGTACGACATGTGCAGCCAGATCGACTCGTTCTCGAACCAGCCGCGCGTGAAGGTCCGCGCGCGGCCGATATCGGGCGGGCAGGCGTCGAGACACTCGTTGAGCTTGTACATGCCAAGGTCGGCGTCAAAGAGCGCGCTCCGGCGGACGGCGTGCCACACCGCGCGGGCGCGGGCGGGGTCGTCGATGATCCGCAGCCAGTGGACCTGACCTTCGAGGAACAACGGCAGCGGCTGAGCCGCGAAGTTGGTCGGCATGGACTTCGAGTCGTCCGTTGTCGTCGGCTTGTTGGCGTAGTACGTGTGGATCAGGCCGGTCTGCGGGTCAACGGAGAGCGACAACGCGCGTCGGGCGCGGGCTTCGACGCCGGCGAGCAGCAGCTTGAGCTGCGCGCCAGAGACCATTCCGGCATCCGCCGTCGTACGGTGCGCGATGCGGGCGCGGAATTGCTCGCGGAGCTTCGCGGCGTGCGACCAATCGAAGTCCGCGGACAAATCCGGGACGATGGCGGCGATGAGATCGGAGACTTCGATGGGCAAAGCCGTGTCCGGCGGGTCCGGGAGGGCGGCGCGCAGCCAGGACGCGAGGCGTGCCAACTCGGCCAGCTCGCAGGTCGATGAGCCGAACAGCCCGGGCAGGCCGTTCAGCGAGTCGTTCCAACCCGGGCGGCCGGCCTCCATTTCCAGGCCACGGCCATTCGGTCCGAGCGAGATGGCCTTGATCGCGAGCAGCGCGCAGAGCTTGCCGAAGACGGTGACGGGCGCGAGCGGCGGCTGCGGCACGGGGCCGTCGGCAACGGCGCCAAGCTGCAGCGGACCATTCCGGCGGCGCACGAATTTGTCGGCGCGCGGGCGAACGAAAGCGCCGTCTTCGAACCAGCCGATGTCGGCCGTCTCCGTTAGCATGGATGGGACGCGGTCGGGATAGATGTCAGCGAACGCCTCGAGCAGATCGACGATGTAAGTCCAGTGGTCGATCCAGTAGCCGCCTTCGTGGCCGTGGGCGACGAGGCGGCAGTCGCACTGCGCGAGGATGCGTTCGAGCCAGGCCTGGCGGTCCGGCATCACGACGGCGTGGCGATCGGCCCACGCGAGCAATTGGCCGGGCTGAAACGGGTGCTGCACGAGCGACTTCAATTCGGCCTCAGCCGCGGCGTCGGTCGTAGGGCACTCCAGGTCCGCGGGGTCGCCATCCGGCGGCAGCTCCCAGCGGTAGCCCTCAATGGCGAGCGGGTTGTAGCCGTCGGGCTGGAGCAGGTTGACAAACGTGCGAATCTCGAGGTCGCCGATCTCGGGAAAGAACCAGACGTCGCAGCGGCGGTTCTGACAGATATCGCGGTAGTTGCCCGCGCCGCTGGAAAGCGGGTGCGGGGGGAGGATGAAGTAGTTGTAGTCGCGCTCCAGGTCGCCGTGCCGGCGGGCGTAGAGATGCAGCAACGCCGGTCCGTTGCGCGTCGGCAGTACCCGCGGGACGCCGCCGCGGAGGACGTTGTCGAGCCAGTTCTGGCGCGTGTAGGCGTCGAGCAGCGGCAGGCTCGAAAAAGTGGCGGTGGGTTCGACGACGGACGTGACGAGGTCGCGGCTGGCAGCGCGAGCGGCGTCGAAGTCCGCGGCTTGGGTGAACTGCGGCAGGAAGCGCGCCAGAGCGTCTTCGCTCGGTGCGAAGCCGATGAGGGCGATCCACTCGATGGACTCGCCCGGCGCGAGGCGCGCCTCAATCGGGGCAAGCGCGCAAGGCAATCGGTTTTCCCAGAGTTGGGCGGAGCGGTCGAGACGCTCCGTGGCGATGAAGCGGCGCGGCGTAATGAGATCCTGCCCGCCGCCGAAGATCACGTGCGGATCAACGAAGGCCTCGATGGGCTTGAGCGTGCTGTCCGTGACGAGCCACGCGGCGTAGAAATGGCCGTGCGTCACGGGGGTGACTTCGGCCTCATCGTGTGCGACGACCTTGGCCGCGTAGAAGGGCACGTGGTCGCAGGCGAGGCGGACGGCGGCGTAGGCTTCGTGGATGTGCCGCAACTGCTTCATACCCAGGTCGGTGAAGCCGGCGGGCAGAATCAATGGCAGGCCGTCGAGCAATTCAAGCTGGCGAGCCTGGCGCGCGCGGTTCGTGACGCGCACACGCCGGACGAGCGCTCCAAGCGGTTGATTCACTGGTGAGAAATAGGCGACCTCAAAGTCGAGGCCGCCGGGCGCGCCGGTCTCGGTGAGCGTGAGGGCATCGGGCTCGATGGCCATGGCACGTTGGCCCTGCGCACCGCCCACGGGGTCGAGCGCGAATGGTTCGTAGTATTGGCCGTCGATCTTGCAGAACGTGCGAAAGCCCTGGACGCCGACGAGCTGGTAAGCCCAGGTCGCGGGCAGGAACTCGACGATGGCCTGGTCCTTGTTGTGGACGCCAAAAGAGACGATGGCCTGGGCCCGGTTGACGTACATGCACCAGAGCGGGACGCCGGCGGGGCCGGCGACGCCGGGGAGGAAGCTGGAGAAGGCCGGTCCGCGGTCATAGCCGCGGATGAGGTAGCGGCCGTCGGCGTCGAGCACGTGGGACGGCGGGGCAGTTGGGGGGCAGTCCAGTCGCTTCACGGGTGTCTTGTCCTGATGCGCCACCGCCGCCTAGCCCTTCATTCCGGTGGTCGCGATGCCTTCGATGAACGTGCGCTGGCTGATGAGGAAGAGGATCAGCAGCGGCGCGGTGACGAGCGTACAGGCGGCCATGAGCAGGTTCCAGGGGGTGCCGCCGTGCTGGGCCTGGTAAAACTGCAGGCCGAGCGCGAGGGTGAACAGGTCCTGGTGGTTGAGGTAGATCAGCGGGCCGATGAAATCATTCCAGACGTACATGGAGTGGAACAGCGCGACGACGGCCAGCGCCGGTTTCGAAAGCGGCACGATGATCCGCCAGAAGATGCCCCAGTGGCCGAGGCCATCGAGGCGCGCCGCTTCGGAAAGGTCATTGGGAATCTGCGCGAAGAACTGCCGCAGCAGGAAGATGTTGAACGCGTTGCCGAAGATTGCGGGCACCCACAGCGGCTGCAAGGTGCCGATCCAGCCCAAGTACTTGAATACGAAATACGTCGGGATCATGATGGCCGGGAAGGGCACCATCATCGTTGCCAGCATGATCGCGAAAACCACGCCGCGGCCGCGCCACGAGATCTTGGCAAAGCCGTAGGCGCAGAGTGCGCTGGACAGCACCATGCCGCCGACGCTCAGCAGCGCGACGATCAGGGTGTTCCGCAGGTAGAGGATGAAGTGCACGTTCTCGCTGGTGAGTACGCCCTCGTAGCCCGTCCGTTCGACACCGGACGGCTCGACGATCTTCTCCCGGCCGGCGTAGTAGTTCTCGTACAAGTACTGCGGGATCCGGGACGGCTCTTTCGGCAACAGCGAGAAATCCGCCGTTGTCACTTCCTCCTGCGGCTTGAGGCTCGACGCGACCATCCATGCAATCGGGGCGACGAACACCGTCGAAACAAGCGCGAGCACGAGCAGGGCCGACATGCGTCCGAGGCGGGATTCCCTCATCGCAACCCTCCGCGGTAATGGACCAGGTTGCGGCTGAGGCGGAACGCCAGGGCCGTCAGCAGCAGGATGATGCCGAGCTGTATCCAGCTCAACAGGCACGCGTAGCCGAAACGTTGATGCAGAAACGCCACGTCGTAGAGATACATCGTGTAGAAATACGCGTTCTGCCCCGGGCCGCCGTTGGGAATCATGATGTAGGGCACGGCGAACACCTGCCAGACAAAAATGATGCCGAGCACCACGTTGAAGAAGATCGCCGGCGAGATCATCGGCAAGGTCACGTGACACAGTCGCTGCACGGGGCCCGCCCCGTCAACGTGCGCGGCTTCGTAGAGCGAGCGCGGCACGTCCTGCAGGCCCGCGAGGTAGATGACCACCGCGTTGCCGACGCTCCAGAAACTCAGCAGGATCATGCTGGGCATCGTCCAACGCGCGTCGCTCAGCCAGTTCGGTCCCGTGATCCCAATCCAGCCCAACGCGGTGTTGACCAGTCCGAAGCGGGAGTTGTACATCCACATCCAGACGATCGCGACCGCCACCAGCGGAACGACCGTCGGTACGAAGATCAAGGCGCGCCACAGCGTACGGCCGGGCACGCGCACATTGAGCAGTACCGCCAACAAGAGCGCGATGAGCGTTCCCGCCGGGAGGGCGACGGCGGCGTAAAGCGCGGTGTTCTTCAGTGCCTGCCAGAACAACTGATCGCTCAGCAAGGCCCGCACGTTTTCCCAGCCCGTGAAGACCGGCCGGCGCAAGCCGTTGAACTCGCAGAAGCTCAGATAGCCGGAAAGTACGATCGGCAGCAGCAGGAACAGCGCGAAGCCGATCAGCCACGGGCTGATCCAGGCCAGCCCGGTCAGCTCGGCGCGAAATGTGCAGCCGCGCGACCGGAGGCTCATGGATAGCTCTCCCCATAGCGCGCCAGGCCCTTGCGTGCCAGTTCGCTGAGTTGCGCGAGCCGTTTCTGACATTGCTCCAGCCGGGCGCGCGGCTCGACGCGCCCGCTCCAGATGTCGGCGTAGGCAGCTTCGAAATTGCCGCGCAGCGCGGTCCAGTTTGGCAGTGCGGGATCGGTATAGGCTCGCGGGCCGCGCGCCGCCTGGTCGTGGACCTCGACTGCTGGATTGGGATGCGTCGCGCTGAATTCCCGCGATGGCTCGACCAGCGGGCAATTCTTATAGTGGTTCCAGCAGATCCACTCGATCGGCCGCAACGGTGGCATCGGGTGTCGGACCGGGCCGGTCTCGGTTTCTTCCACGTAATATTCATATCCACGCTGCGGCTCGGATTTCCCGGACGGCACTTGCACCGGCGGGCTGGTGTAGAGCCAGGCGACGAAGGCCCAGGCCTCGTCCGCGTGCCGCGCGCCCGCCGGAATGACGAGCACGTCCTGCCCGCAATAGCCGACCGGCTCGCCGTCGATGGTCGGGAACGGAGCGGCGCCTAGATCAATGTCGGGGCCGTACTGGCGGACCATGTTCGCAAACCATGGACCTTGCTGCATCATCGCCAGCTTGCCGATCATGAACGGATTGTCGGGCGAGTTGAAGTTCGCGAAGCTGGATTCGAAGCTTTGGAGCTGCTCGAAGCCATACTCGCGGGCGAAATCCTGCACCCACTGGTACGCCCGAATGAAATGCGGGCCATCCACCTGGAACGAACCGCCCGGACCGTCGTGAAACGTACCGCCGAACCACAACGTCCACGTATTCCAGTACCAGCCCAGCGGCCAAGGCGCCCCAGGGACAAAACCCATCAGCTCGATGTTGCCCTTGGCGTCGCGGCGATGGAGGACGCGGCAATAGCCCTCGAGCTCCGCGATCGTCCGCGGGGCGCGTTCGGCGCTGTAACCCGCGGCCGCCAGCGGCTCGGCAAACTCGGCGAAGAGATCCTTGTTGTAATACAGCGCGAGTGACCAGGGCGTCAGCGGAATCGCGTAGAGGTGCTCATGATAGCGGCAGGCATTGTAATACACTGGCAGGATCGTCTGGGCGTTAATGCCGGCTTCCGCGGCGCGCTCGTCCAACGCTTGCAGTGCGCCCCCGACGGCGAAGCCGGGCACGCGGTCGGGCCAGAGGCCGGCGAGATCGGGCGGATCACCTCCCCCGGCCGCGACCAGCGTCTTGATTTCGATCTGGGTTGTGGCGATGTAGTCGACGTAGATGCCTTTCTCGACTCCGACGGTGTCGTTGAAGACGCCGCAGAGCCGGCGCATCGCTTCGCCTTCGAAGTCGGTCCACTTCTCCCAGTAGGTGACGACGGTGCGGTTCGGCGGGATCGGCCGGCTGGTGCGGGGGCCGAAGGCGACGAGGCCGAGGGCGGGAATGACGAGCACGGCGCCGATGACCAGCTTCACGAGTCGCGTGTGCCAGGGTGTGCGGGTCGGGTCCATCGTTCTCGTCAAGATCGATCGTTGTGGGTCATTCAAAACGGATGTCGTCGAGGTAGACGACCGCGCCGTGCGGGTTCAGGTCCCAGTTTGCATCCCAGCCGAAGCCGCCGATGATGTGTCGGAGGTCGGCGCCGCGCACGTCGAGCTCGTAGGCACGCCACGTTTCGTCGAGCCGACAGAGCTTGCTGCGCGGGTAGGCGAGTGAATCGCCATACGGGCCGTCGATGCCGCCGACGGTGAATTTCACGCGGCAGGGACTGTCGGCGCGGGCCCAGAAGACCAGGCGGCGATAGCCGGTGAGGTTGTAGCCGCCGTCGGCGTAGCGCGCTTCACGGCCCCAGTTCTGATCCGGGTGCAACCAGCGGAGCGACGCCCAGCGGCAGGGTGGGCCGTAGTTGCACGTGTGCGGGCCGCGGCCCTTGTTCTCATAGACGATGCGGATGCAGGTGCGGCCGGTGTGCGGGTTGGTGGTCCACTGTTCGTCGATCTGTACGTCGCCGCAGTCGCCGTCGAGGCCGCTTGGTGAGTAGTGGTTCTCGGCGTCGGCGCAATCGCGATAGATGTGGAAGGGTGCGCTGCGCGTGGAGGTCGGGGCGCGCGACGTGGGCGAGTCCGCCGCAGGCGCTGTGTCCGGCGCGGCGGGTGGAAATGGCTGGCGGGCCAGCACCTTGGGTTGGCGGTCGGCGTCGAATAGCCCCCAGTGCGGCTCGAATGGACGCCAGGTTTTCCAGGGTTGATCGAAGCCTTCGAAATACGCGAAGAACACGGGCGCGCGGGCGAGTTGGGTGTAGTACTCGGCCTGGTGTTCCGCGCTGAGCTGGCCGGCTGGATCACGCGCGGTTGGCAGGCCGACTTCCTTGAACCAGATGAAGCGGCCGCTGCGGGCGAGGTCGTCGTAGGCGCCGCGTGTCCACCGGAGCGCGGACGCGGGTTCGTGGCGGCCGTGGAAGAACGGATGCGCGTTGGGGAAGACCCAGTCGCCGAGCTGAAGGATCTCGTCGTCGAGGTAGTCGTCGATCTCCTCGGTCGTTGTCACGGGCTTGCCGGTCGCAGAGCGCATCTCGTTGAGCGCGGTACGCAGTTCCGCGAGTGTGTAACGCCGGCCGATACCTTCGTTGCCGACGCAGAGGCCGAGCACGAGCGGATGACGCGCGGCCGTCTTGGCATTCGCGATTTCCTCGGCGAGCCTGAAATCCCAGACACCGACGATGACGCCGCGAAAACCGGCGGCCGCCGCTTGCGAAACGGTCTCGCGGCCCTGTACGCCGGCGGAACCATAGGTGATGAGGCCGGTGAAGCCGGCTTTGCGCAGGGTGTCAAGGTCGGCGCGGATGCTCTCGGCGGTCGGTTGCTGGAGCAGGTCCGGATTGACGCCGGTGGGGGTGTAGCAGACCCAGACGAGCTGGCGTACCTGGGCTTGCCACTCGGCGGAGACGCCGGGCGGGGCGGAGGAAGCGGTGACTGACGCGAACATGGTCGCGCTCAGAATTGCCATGATCGACGTCATGCGGAGCGCCTGGTCGTGACTGGCCCGTTGCACGTCATTGCAGGGCGGCCTTGGGTGTGCGATCGGCCCGGTAGAGGCCCCAGTGCTTTTCGACATCGTCGGGGTGCTCACCGCCTTTCCACGGCTCGTCGAAGGCCTCGAAATAGAAGCTCGGGATGCGCTCCTGCGTCGTCCATGCGCGGAATTGCTCGTAGAAGACGCGCTGTTCCTGTTCGCCGGGCGTGCCCTGGATCAAGGTGGCCTGGTCGCCGGCGGTGTGCTTGCAGGTGGCCCAGCCGGCTTCGCCGAGGACGAGCGGGACGCCCGGGTGCTGCGCGGCGACGGCGGCGTACTGCTCTTGGGTGAACGCGAGCGCGCGGTCGAGTGTTTGGCCGTTCCACATGGCGTAGGCGTGAAGAGTGATGAAGTCGATCTCGTCGGCGATACGCTGGCTCTCCGGCGTCAGCCAGAAGCGGAAGTCGTCGGCGGTGGTGATGGGGACTCCGGTACTGGCGCGGGCCTGTCGCAGGTAGCCGATCAGCACGTCCGCGGCGACCTTGTGCGCAGACCAGAAGACCTGTGTCTCGTTGCCGACGCTGATCGCGCACACGATGTCGGGGAAACGCGTGGCCAGGTCGATCGCCGCCTGCAACTCAGCCTGGTTGGCCTCCACGGCTGCGGGCGTGTCTTCGGGTTCGATCCAGGCACCGACCATCAGACGCAGGTCGGGGTGCTCCTGGTGCATGAGCTCAGCAACGGTTTGAGCGGAGCCGCGGGCGCCGTACATGCGCAGCAGGCGCCAGTGGGCGGCCATGAGGCGCAGGTCTTCGGCGAGTTGCGCGCGTGTGGGCTGCACGCCCGCCGGATGCTGGCCAGCGCGATAAGGCCCGTAGGCGATGCCGGCCCCGGACCAGGCGGTGTGCGGAGGCAAGCGCAAGGGGCGCCGCGCGACGGTCGGCGGGTCGGAGGACGCAGCACACGAGGCGAACAGCAACAGGCAGAGCGTCGCCCAAGGAGTCTTCATGGGCTGCTCCGTCCGGCGGCTGCCATGTCGTTGGCGCGCGTCCCAGTATCTGGTGTCTGTAAGTGTAGTGTTGCCGACGGCATAGTCTGGTGTTACGCAAGGGACGGCAATGACGTCACGTGGGACAACACGGTCTTCTTTGCATTCTACGGGTGCATTGTGGAAAGTGCAATGCGCTTGAGAAGCGGCCGCGGAAACGATATGCGCGAGCGGCCAGCGCGCCGTCGTGGCGAGGCAGGTGGATCGGCGCTACGCCGGGTGGCGCGTCGGGCGGGCCGCTAGCGAGCGGGATCGAGAAGGTGTGCGGGGAAGCCAGCAGCGGGTTATGAAACAGTTTCAGGGCCGCTGCGGAGCGGTGGGGGCAAGGTGGCGGCCCTTGGCAGTCTTTCTCTAAGTATTTATGGGACATTATGTTGAGACTACTGAGACTTTTTCGTTGACATCGGGGGGCGTGTGGCGTAATCTGAAGTCTGAAAAAGTTGCAGGAACACTTGCAGAAAGAGTTGCAGACACATTTGCAGGCCCGTTGCAGTGGAGTGCGTATGCCGTCCATTCGCAAGATTGCCGAGCAGGCGGGGGTTTCGATCAGCACGGTCTCGCGGGCGCTGAACAACGAGGGGTTGGTCAGTCCCGAGACACGCAAGCTGATTCTCTCGATCGCGAACCGGAATGGCTATGTAGCCAAAATGGGGCGCCGCATCACTACGAACGTGGCTCTGGCATTTACGCAGGAAATCACCGTGGCACATGCATTTGACTCCGCGGTGCTGGCTGGGGTGATGCGCGGGCTCGATGAGGGGCGCTTCAATCTGGTCTTGCTCAACATGCAGCGCGACAAGGAGGTGGGCGAGAACTACACGCAGTTCTTCATGCGCAAGGGCGTGCGCGGTGTCCTGCTGCGCACAACGCTGGATTCGCGCATGGTCTGCCAGGCCATCGCGGACGAGGGCTTCCCGCACGTCGTCATCAGCGAGCGGATCAGTACGCCGCGCGTGAACTACGTCGACTGCGATTCGAAGGCGGACACGATTCGGGCGATGAACTACCTGGTGTCGCTCGGCCACCGCCGGATCGCGTTCGCGCTGCATACGGTGCCGGACCAGGATCACGCAGACCGGCTGGAGGGTTATCGCGAGGGGCTGGCACGGAACGAGCTGCCCTTCGACGAAAACCTGGTGCTGCGGCATCGCAACGGGCTGGCCGGGGGCGAGACGGTGATGGAGGTCGCGATGAGCATGCGGCCGCGGCCGACGGCGATCTTCTTCGCGGACCCGCTGCTGGCGATCGGGGCGGTGAACAAGGCCCATATGCTGGGTGTGCGGATCCCCCAGGACATGTCGATCGTGGGGTTCGACGACACGAACATCCGGCACAGCGTGTATCCGCCGTTGACGGCCGTCTGTCAGGACGCGACCACGCTGGGGTTTGAGGCGGCCTTGTGGCTGACGCGCGTGCTGACGGGGGCGGTCCGGGGCAACTTGCGGAAGACGATCGCGACGTCGTTTGAGGTGAACCAGTCCACCGGCCCGGCGCCGACGGACGTGGCGGAGCCGGTAGCGTTGAGCGGCCGGCGGACACGGGCAGCGGCGCGGCCTGCGCCATAGAAGTGAGAACAGCGATGCGAATGATGCGACAGGGTGCTGGTCAGCCAGGCGCGGGGCGCGCGACAGGCCGCGCGCGGGCGGCGTTTACGTTGATCGAACTGCTCGTGGTGGTGGCGATCATCGCGCTGCTCATCTCGATCCTGCTGCCGGCGCTGGGCGGAGCGCGCAACCAGGCGCGCCTGGTCAAGTGCCTGGCAAACCTGCGCGCGACCGGCGAGGCGGCCATGGTGGTCGTGGCAGAGAACGGGCGTTTCCCGCTCGCGACCGACGAGATCGGGATCGCGGCGGCGGACCCGGGGCGCACGCGCTACGCATACTCCGAAGGGGAATTGCTGGCCTGGCCGGTCGCCGTGGCGCGCGGCGCGAGCATCCGCTACGGCACCAACTGGGACTGGGGCGTGCGGGCCACGTCGTACGCGGACGCGCTGGCGAGCCGCGATCGGATGGCGATCGACCTGCCGATGGTCACCTGTCCGGCGGACATGGTCGGGATTGCCACGCCGTACTACCCCGGCAACTGGAACGGCAGCGACGGGTTGAAGGGCGCCGGGGATCCGGCCCATCCGCGGCCGAGCGCGGCGAACATGTCGTACTGGGGGCGGCTGAGCTATGGGATCAACGAGGACGTGACCGGGGCGGAGGTGTGGTGGAGCAACGGTCCGGCCTGCTGGCGTGCCGGCAAGCTGCCGAGCGGCGACTGCGTGGATTGCTGGGGCGAATTTGGTTACCCGCCCATGCACCCATGCGGCAACGCGGACTACGGCAAGCGGCTGCGCGGGAATCTGGACAAAGTGTACCGGCCGGGCGACGTGGGGCTGCTCTTCGAGTGCGGGCCGGATGTCGAGAACGTGGAAGCGTCGGGCCGGGCGAACCTGGTACTCAGTGCCGGGCAGAACAACGGTCCGTATTTGAGCGATTTTCTGAACTGGACGTGGGAAACCCACGCGCCGCGCATGCCGAGCGTGCGCCATCAGAAGTGGGTGTCGAACGTGCTGTTCACGGATATGCATGGGGCGACGATCCGGCCGGGGCCCATCAACCCCACGACCGGGATGCCCAAGAGCTTCACGCCGCAAGTGCGGGTGTCGCCGTACCCGCCGGCGGAGTGCCCATAGCGCAGCGCGCGGCGCGGGAGCGGTTCCCGGCCGCGAAGGAGGATAGGTGAAGCGCGTCTGGTCGGGCGTGCCGACGGTCACGCGGCTTCCGGAAGGGTAAGGAGGGCATCCTGATGATGCTCGTGAATTGGCGTGTGGTGACGGTGGTGACGCTGCTGGCGTTCGCGTCGGTCGCGTCGGCGAACCTGGTGACGAACCCGGGATTCGAGGACGTGAATCCGGAAGGCAAGCCGGTCGGCTGGGACAACTGGGGCCTGACGTGGAGTGTGGACGCCACGCACGCGCAGGTCACGCAGCCCCCGATCGAGGGCAGCCGGATGGAGTTCATCATGGGGCCCTTCTGGGGGTTCCCCTATGCGAACTCCGGCATCGTCCAGACGATCCCGGCGGGCGTCGGTGAGACATTCACGCTCAGCGCCTACAGCTACGCGACCTCGCTGATGCCGATGACCAACGGCGGGTTCGCGGTCGCCAAGATTGAGTTCTGGGACGCGACGCAGACGGTGATCGGCTTCAATGAAGTGATCATCGGCAACGAGAGCACGGTCCAGGACCAGTGGCAGCTCTACACGGTCAGCGCCGTGGCGCCGGCGGGCACCGTTGCCGTGCGGCCGGTGTTCATGTTCCTGCAGGCGAATGGGAATGACAGCACGGGCGCGGTCTACGTGGACGCGGTGAACTTCGTGCCGGAGCCGGCCAGCCTGCTGTTGCTGGCGGCGCTGGCGGTGCTGCGGCGGCGCTAGGCGCCTGACGCGGCTGGGAGATGGTCCTGGGACGCGGCCGGTCGGAGGTCGCTGCCCCACGCTGGGAAGTTCTGCATGGCCGCCGCCAGGCGGCCACAGGACGGCTGTTACCCGTACGGAACTGCCAATGCCGTCTGGCAGAGCGTTGAATCTGACGACTCTGGTGCGCGCCGCGGCCAGTTTGTGCGTGCTGGCCGCGGGTGCGTCCCGCGCGAGCGCGGCGTTGCTGAATCCCGGCTTCGAGCAGGGCAGCACGCTCATCTCGTGGAGCACATTCAACAACGTGAGCTCGAACGTCGCGGTCGCGACGACCACGCCGCACGGCGGCACCCGTGTCTGCAAGGTCTCCGGCGGGTACAACGGCAACCCGAACTGGTCGGGCCTGTACCAGAACCTGCCCGCGTTCGCGGGACAGATCTGGGAAGCGGGGGCGTGGGTGCGGCACAACACGGGCAACGCGCTGACGGGAACGGGCAACAGCCTGCGGATGAAGATCGAGTTCTATCGGGTCGCGGGCGGGCAGCATGGCGGCGCCGCTTTCCTGGACGAAACGGAGCTCGTGTCGCTGGACGGCAGCACGGTGCGGGACGTGTGGCTGCAACGGACCGTGCAGGCCGTGGCGCCGGCGGAGACGGTCGAGGCGCGGATCGCATTTGTGTTCATGCAGAGCGGCAACGCGCCGGGCGCGGCGCTGATCGACGATGTGACGTTTGCGACGGTCGCCGGCCCGCAGACGGACTGGACGCTGATCTGGCAGGATGAATTCGACGGATCCACTGTCGACACGACGAAATGGCGCGTGGAAAACCTGCATCTGAACAAGAACAACGAGCTCCAGTACTACGCCCCGGACGAGGTGTACATTCAAAGCGGCGAGCTGGTGCTGCGCAGCCGCCAGCGGTACTACTGCGGGTACGACGACGACGGTCATTGGGGCTGCTATAACTACACGTCGGGTTTGGTCGAGACGCGCGACCGCTTCGCGACGGGCTACGGACGGATCGAGGTGCGAGCGAAGCTGCCGTCAACGAAAGGGATCTGGCCGGCGCACTGGATGATGCCGGACGCCGGAGGCTGGCCGCCCGAGATCGACATCATGGAGCTGCTCGGCCACGAGCCGACACGCGTGTACATGAGCCACCATTGGGGGACGTGGCCGGACGTGCAGACGGACACGGGCAGCTATGTAGGGCCGGATTTCTCCCAGGATTATCACGTCTTCGCAGTGGAGTGGTTCCCGGACCGGCTGGACTGGTACGTGGATGATCTGCTCTGCTACCGCAGCACGATCGCCGTTCCACAGGAGCCGTTCTACATCATCCTGAACACGGCGGTGGGCGGGAACTGGCCGGGCAACCCGGACGGCACGACGGTCTTCCCGCAGCATCACCGCATCGATTATGTGCGGGTCTATGTGCCCGCGGACCCCGGGCAGGCGACGGTGGCGGTGGCCGATGGTACGTCTGCGAGCGCGACGGCCGATGGAAGCGTGGAGCCGGACGAGTACGTCGGGGCCGTGAACGGGATTAACGCGGGCCTGGGCGATCGGATCGGGGAGAATTCGGTTTTCCACATTGACTCGCGTGCTGACGGTCGGCTGAATCTGGCGTTCGAGGCGGCCAATGCGTGGCCGACGGATGGCGCGACCGGCGTCGTGGTGTATGTCGATTCGCGCGCGGGCGGCTGGGCGGCGACGGCGGATCTGCACGATGTCGGCACGCTGGCGCGGCGGCTGGTGTCCGGGCGGGGGTTGAATGGGGCGCGCGCGGACCTGTACTTCGCGCCGGGCTTCCGGCCGGACTACGCCATCTGCTTCGAGCCCAACCAGGTTTCGATCTTTGAGCTGCACGCGACGACGCACACGCTGGTGAACGGGGCGCTGCTGGGGGCGGAAATCGACCTGCTGGGCGGCGCGGATGTGCGATATCGCATCGACGATGGCGGCCAAGGTGGGCGAATACGCGAATTCGAGGCTCGGCTGGCACACTTTGCGGTGCCGCAGGGCGGGAGCTTCCGGCTCATCGCGACGCTGCTCAATGGCGACACGGCGTTCCGGGCGAACGAGTTCGTCGGCGTCGCGCCGGGCAATGCGTGGGACGGGTATTACAACCCGGGCCAGACGCCGGTGTTGCTGAAGACGGGTGATTTCCTGGAGTTCGAATCGGCGGCGCGCTACGGCGATGCCGACGGCGACGGGGATGTGGATGCCGCGGACATCGCGGTGTTTGTGGAGTGTCTCGGCGGCCCCGGGGCGATGCCGGCTCCGCCGGCGCCGCTCGACGCGGACAGTTGTCTGAACAGCTTCGACGTGGACAGCGATGGCGACAGTGATCTCGCGGACTATGCGGCCCTGCAGCCGGAAGCAGGCAGTCCGCCTGGAGATTGATCCAGCGTGGCCGGGATCGGATCGGCAGCGCAGCGAGAGTTGGGACAAGAACCGCCCGGCGGATTAGCGCGGGCAGGCAAGACAGGAGTGGTGAACATGGCAGCTCATCGGCACTGGGCAAGCTGGCTGGCGGTAGTCGCCGTGGCGGTGTGCAGCGCGTCCGTTTCGGCGGACGTCATCAACGAGAACTTCAACACGGTGACCGGTACGGGCGGCGGGCCGATCCTGGTCGGATCGGGCTTCAACTGGGTGAACAACTGGGACGACGGCATCACCGGCGAGTTTGGCTTTGCCGGCACGACCGGCTTCGCGCGGGTGGGAGCGGCGTCAGCGTACGGCGCCCCGAATGGCGGCGTGAACGGCACGGGTGCGGGCATCCTCGACGTGACGGGCCTGACATACAACATGGTCGAAGAACCGTTCGACATGGTCACCGGCACGGGCGGCGGCCTGTTCCTGGTGGGCGACGGCACGGCGAACAAGACGGGCTACACGACGAACTGGGATAACGGAATTTACGGCGAGGCGGCGTTTGCCGGCACAAGCGACGGGGCGGTGATCGGGGTCAACGGCGGTGCGGTCGCGCAGGGGGTGGTCGGCGGCGGGGTGAGCAGCGGCGGTGGTCAGATCAGCATGAGCAAGGTGACGGTCGGCGCGGGGCACTGGTATGCCGGCCTGCAGTGGGACCTGGGTGCGATCCCGGGCGCGGCGCCGCTGTACAACCCGAACTTCGACGAAGACGGGATGGCGTACTGGAACCCGTGGGGCAATGCGCTGGTGGTCCCGGACTATGACGTGCCGACGACGGCCCATTCCGGCACGCACCTGCTGAAGATGTGGGGCAACTTCACCGGCGGCTACAACAACTCGGGCAACTACCAGATTCTGCCGGCGCAGCCCGGGCAGGTCTGGCAACTCAGCGCGTTCACGCAGCACGTCTCGACGGATTCGCTCGTCGGGACGGAGAACCACGTGGACATGGCGATCGAGTTCTGGGACGCGACGAGCATGCTGGACTCGACGGTGACGACGATCCTGAACTCGGCGTCGGCGACCAACACCTGGCTGGCGGCCGGACCGATCCAGCTCACGGCCCCAGCGGGCACGACCAGCGTGCGCGTGGTGTTCCTGTTCGTGCAGGAGGATGGCGCGGACGCGGGGGCGGGCCTGGTGGACACGGTGACCTTCAAGATCATCGGCGGCCCGAGCGGTGTGGACCTGGCCGCGCACGCGCTGACCGCGAACGTCCGCGGGACGGCGAACACGGCGGACGGGCAGGTGCTCGGGCACTACCAGTTGCGGCTGGAAGACTCGGACGGTGATCGCCTGTACTTCTCGGGGATGGCGAACGGCAACTGGCAGAGCATCGGCGGCGCGTTGAATACGGCGACGGAGGCCAATGTCAACGGCGTGCCGGCGAGCGGCGTGTTTAATGTGCATTCGCCGTGGTTCCGCGTGGTCGTCGCGTTTGACGACGATATCACGCCACGCTGGGGCACGGGTGGGACGCTGGACGTGGACAACCTGCTGCTGACGAACAGCAACTCGGCCGGCAGCAACTGGTATGCGGGCCTGCACTGGAGCGATTTGCTGATCCCGGAGGCGGACCTCGGCACGCTGCGGCTGAATGCCGATGTGCTGGGCAACGTCCCGGGCGGCGCGTACCAGTTGCGGATCGAGGCCAAGGTCGACGTCAGCGCGGGGATCAACGAGGCGTTCTCTTCGGTGACGGGTGACTGCGGCGCCGGTGGCGACTGCGTCTTCCTCGATCCCAACGACGTCAGTGCCGGTACCACATACGGCTTCACCACCGACTGGGACAGCGGGATCAGCGGCGAAGGCGCGTACGGCGGTGTCTATGGCGGCACGACCGTCTGGACCGGCGGCGGCTTCTCGGCCCGGGGCCTGACGACGGGCGGCCAGACCGGCGCATGCGGCGAAATCCGCGTGGAGAACATCGTGCTGGGACCCACCGGCTCCGGCTGGTATGCCGGGCTGGACTGGAGCAACCAGGCGCTGGCCTCGACGGACCTCAGCCAGGTGATCCTCCAGGCGCACATCAAGGGCTCGACGGCGTCCGGTGGCACGCTCGGCAAGTATGAGCTGCGGATCGAAGACGCCGAGGGCGATCGCATGTACTGGCAGGTGACGGCGAACAACACCTGGCAACTCGTCGGCGGCGCGCTGAGCACCGCGACGGAAGGGCCGGCGCTGGATGGCGGCGGTGACGGCGTATTCGACCTGGATTCGTCGTCCTACGCGGTGGTCGTGTCGTTCATCGACGAGGCCACGTCCTGGCGCTGGGGCGGCGTGCTGCGCGTCGACAACCTGTTCCTGACGCCGGCGGTGACGCAGCAGGAACTGGGGCGCCTGACGTTCCATGAGACCGCCACCGGCAACTGGCAGACGGCCGGCGGGTTGCTGTCCGAGGCGGAATCCACCTTCCAGAACGTGGACGAGAATTTCAACACGGTCACCGGCACCGGCGGCGGCGAATTCTGGGCCTCGGGCGGCAGCGTGACCTTCGGCGGGCAGCCGTGGGATGACGGGATCGAAGGCGAAGAGACCTTCGCGGGCACCTGGGGCAGCGGTACGCTCGGCACGGAAAGCGCGTACGGGTGCACCAGTTGCGGCGTGGGTGGCACCGGTGCCGGCGTCGTGAGTGTGACGGGCGGCGCCGGCGGTGGCAGCGGCGGCTGGTGGGCCGGCCTGACCTGGCTGGTGACACCGCCGGACTGGAGCGACCTCAGCCAGGTATTCTGCACGGCAAAGATCAAGGCGAGCAAGCTGGCGCCGTTCATGCTGCGGGTCGAGGACACGACGTATGGTGCGGCGAACCCGGTGTGGCTCGGGTTTACGCATACGCCGACGACGCTCGGCTTTGAGACGGTGGGCGGTCCGCTGTCGCAGGCGGTGCTGGGTTGCCCGAGCGGTTCGTGCCCGCCGTTCAACTTCAACGCGAGCACGTACCACGTGACGCTGGTGATGTCCGGCAGCACGTGGGACACGGCCTGGGGCGGCGCGGGCAGCCTGACCATCGACGACCTGTTCTTCACGGGCATCGGGTTTTTTGACGCCGACTCGTACACCGTCACGCTCGCGTTCGACGACGAGGTGGCGACGTGGGGTGACGCCGGCCAGCTCAGGATCGACAACCTGGTGCTCGGTGCTGCGCCGACGAGTTGCGCGGGCGACCTCAACTGCGACGGCCAAGTGAGCTTCGCGGACATCAATGCGTTCGTGTTGTACCTGTCGAATTACCCGGTGTGGCAGACGACGTACGCCGGTTGCGAACCGTTGAACGGCGATATCAACGGCGACGGCACGTATCCGTCGTTCGGCGACATCAACGCGTTCGTGACGCTGCTGAGCACGAATCCGCTGCCGATTATGTGCCCGTAGCCGACGCGTCGGCTTCATGACGAAGTGCATCGCAGCCCGGTGGTTCCGGATGAAAGTCCGCAGCCGCCGGGCTGCGGGCGTTGTTTCGCGGCGCTGCTACGACAGCAGCAGGGCGAGGTCGTCCCGAGTCAGGTTGCGGACGAGGCTGTTGTCAGCGGTGATGAGGGCGGCGGCGAGTTCGCGCTTCTGCTCCTGGAGCTCAAGGATGTGGGACTCCACGGTGTCGCGGGCGATGAGCCGGTAAGCGACGACCTTCTTCGTCTGACCGATGCGATGTGTGCGGTCGATGGCCTGCGCCTCGACGGCTGGATTCCACCAGGGGTCGAGAATGAACACATAATCAGCGGCGGTCAGGTTCAGCCCGGTCCCGCCGGCCTTCAGGCTGATGAGGAACAGCGGGCAGGCAGGGTCGGATTGGAAGCGGTCCACGCAGACGGCCCGGCTGCGCGTCGCGCCGTCAAGGTACTCGTACGCCCAGCCGCGCCGATCCAGGACCTCACGGAGCAGGGCCAGCAGGCTTGTGAACTGCGAGAAAATCAGGGTCTTGTGCCCCTCGGCGATGAGTTCGGCGAGCATCGGCAGGAGGGCCTCCAGTTTCGCCGACTCGGCCGCTTTCCGCGCGGGATCCAGCAGCGCCGGGTGGCAGGCGACCTGCCGCAGGCGCAGGAGTGCCTCGAGCACGTGCATCGTATTGCGGGCGACGCCGGTCTTCTCGACGCGGGCCAGCAGCGCGGCGCGGTAGTGGTCGCGCAGCTCGTTGTAGTATTTGCGCTGCTGCGCGCCCAGCTCGCAGTCGATGGTTTGTTCGCTGCGTGGCGGGAGTTCCCGGGCGACCTGGTCCTTGGTGCGCCGCAGCAAGAACGGTCGCACAGCGCGCTGGAGCAGGGCCAGCATCTGCGGATCGCGCTCCACGCCACGCCGTATGCCAAGGGCGTCGCGGAAGGCGCGCGCGGTGCCGAGCATGCCGGGATTGAGAAACTCGAACAGCGACCAGAGATCGCCGAGGTCGTTCTCCACGGGGGTGCCGGTCATGACCAGGCGGTGGCGGGCGCGCAGGACGCGGGCGGCCTTGGCACTCAGAGAGTTGGGATTCTTGACGGCCTGGGCTTCGTCGAGGACGACGTAGTTGAATTCCACAGTGCTGAGAAACTCGATGTCGCGGCGCAACGTGCCGTAAGTGGAGAGCACGAGGTCGCAGTCGGGCAGGGCCTCCCGCCGGGTGTGGCGCACTAGGCCGGTGTAATCCAGGACGCGCAGGTCAGGGGCGAAGCGCTCGGCCTCGCGGGCCCAATTGAAGATCACTGAGCGCGGCGCGACGACCAGTGTCGGACCGGAATCGCCGGCGTGGCGCCGCGCGACGATCAGAGCCAGCAGTTGGATGGTCTTGCCCAGGCCCATGTCGTCGGCGAGGCAGCCGCCCCACTCGAACTCATGCAGGAATTGCAGCCAGCCGAGGCCCTCGCGCTGATAGGCGCGCAGCGTGCCGTTGAAGCCGGGGGGCTCCGGGTGGGCTTGGATCCCGGTGAAGCTCGGCAACCGCGCGCGGGCTGCGCTGAGCGCCGCGTCGCACTGGGCCTCGGGCAGCGCCGCGAGCAGGGCGTCGATCAGACCCAGCTGCGTCTTGGCGAAACGCACGCCCTCGCTGCGCACGTCCGCGAGTGCCAGCCAACGTTCGTGCCGGGCAAGCCAGTCTTCCGGCAGTACGCCGAGCGAGCCGTCGTCGAGGCGCACGAACTTCTCGCCGCGCCGGGCCGCGGCGAGCAGGGCCGGTAGCTCGGCGGTCTGCCCGTCGAAGTCGAGCTGGCCGTGCAGATCGAACCAGTCAATGCCGGAACTGATGCTCAACTGGAACTTGCCCGGGCGGCGGTAGCGGGCGGCGTTGCCAGTGACCTGCCAACCCTCGCCCACGAGCGTGATGACCAAGGCGGTGAGTCGTTTGCGCGGCACAAAGAGCCCGTAGTAGTCGTCCTGACGGCCGCCGAGGTCGAAGAAACGCTGCAAGTAGCGCTGTTCGGCATTGCTCTGGCGGCGGATGAGGCGTCGGCCGTCGGGGTCGGTGATCTGCCCGCCGCCATCGCCCGGCGCAGCCACCACGTTGTCGTAGCGGAAGCGGAGTTCGGCGGCGGCGGGCTCGCTCTGCCAGCGCTTCTGCCGCTCGTCGATCTGCAGGCGAAGCTCGGGCACAGGCGCGAGGTCATCGATCTGTGTGATGTTCCATTCTGGCGGCCACTCGATCGGCGGGACGGCGGGCAGGCGCGCCAGTTCGGCGAGAAGCGTGGGCAGTTCCGTCGACTTGAAGTGAATGGCGTCGCAGCGTGCCAGCTGCGAAAGCCAGGATTCGCAATGATGCGCGTGAGTGCGGGTGATGACCTGCCCGCGGATGAGCAGCGCGGGCTCGCCTGGAATGAGGCCGGTGAGCGAGTCCAAAGCGCACCGCTCCGTGCCGCGGCGCAGTTGCGGAGTCAGGCGGTACTTGTCGCGGCGGCTCGTGGAGACAAACGCCACGGCCAGCTCCCAGGGCTCGCCAGGTTCCCATGTGAGCGGGACCAGCTCGTTTGGTGCCGGTCCGCGGAGCCGCAGCCGATCCGAGCGCATCAGGAGCGGGAGCAATTCGTCGTAGAGCGCGGCCGGTATGCGCCACTGCGATTCACTGCCGTACGATGTGTACCGGTAGTTGTCGTAGAATGAGCCGTATGCGCCGGGCGTGCCGGCGCCGATCAGCATCAGGCAGATCGTGCGGTCGATCGGGCTGGGGATGCGCAGGATGTCGAGTGGCGTGAGTGTCAGTTTCTTGACGGCGCCGAGTTGGCCGGACTTGAGCCGCTGCTGCTGCGAGATGCTCAGGACGAGCGAACCCGCGGCCAGGCTGGCGGCCGGTTCAACCACATAGAGCGGTTCAAGGGGGGTCGGGTCGCGGAATGGAGCGGAGGGCACCAGACGGTCTGGACTGCCCAGCGCACGCAGCTCGCGGACCCAGTTGGGCGGGCGTTTCGGCTTGGGTGCAGCCGCGGCCGGCTGTGGTTGGCGGAAATCCGGTGGAACCAATCGCAGGCCGCGCACCTGGGCCGGTGTTGCAATATCGTTGCCCGGGTACGCCGCGGATTCGGCCTCGCCGGCATCCCACGTTTCCAGCCACCCGCCCTCGAGCAAATCCACCATGATGTGCTTCGGCAGCCGACCGAGGGCCGCGAAAGAGGGGTCGGCCTCGGTCGCGAGCAGCGTGGCCCAGATGTGTTTACAGGGTTCGCCGGACCCATCCACGTATGGGCAGTCGCAATCGACCAGCACCGACCCCGTTGAGCTCGACAAGTAGATTTCGAGCGTGACATTGTAGGTCTGGCCGCCGTGGACCTTGGCTGTGACCCGGCCGTCTGGCTGAACGCGCAAACGGCGAACGGCACCGCGCTGGAAGTACTCGAGGCCGCGTGCGCGTACGCGGGCGTCGAATGATGCTGTAATGCGTCGCGTCAGTTCGCCCATGCGGCAGCCTGCGAGACCCCGCGGCTCTTCCACAGCCTGCATGGTAATTGCCCGCCGAGACGGCGCCAAACGACGGCGCGTCGCGTGGTGGGCGCGGCAGCGGAGTCCGCGGGTTGGCGATTACCCCGGGAAGTTCGTCTGGAGTGCGGCGAGGTCGTGCACGTCGACGTCCGTGTCGCCCTCCGTGTCCGCGGCGGCGCAGTCGGGCGCGGCGGGCACGCTCGGCCCGGTCAGACAGTTGATCAGTACGGCGTAAGCGCTGGGAGCGTAGTGGAAGTCCGCGATCACGACTTCGGCGTCCTGACCGTCGAGCGGGCCGGCGGGGTTATTGAGCCAGAGGTTCATCCGCACGGTCTCGCCGTCCGGCACCGGAATATCGCCGCCGGTGTAGCACCAGCGCTGGATGACGTCTTCTTCTGCGGGGACGAGTGCGAAATCGCCGTAGTAGCTGGCGAAGCTGATGCGGTCGGGTTGCCAGTCGAACGTGTGCGTGGTGCGCTGGGTGGGGCCGACACAGTCCACCTCGAAGCGATAGAGATTGCCCGGCTGGTCCCACGGCTGAACGACGTACTGCGCATTGACCTTCGCGGGATCGCCCCAGCGACTGAACTCGACGTCGATTTCCTGGTCCTGCCCGGGCAACGCCGCAGCGGCGTACGTGTCCCAGGTGAACAGACCCAGCACGATCCGCGGGTCGAGCTCCGCGACGCACGTGTCGATCGTAAATACATACAAGCCGTAGCCGGGGGAATCGTGCCCGACCACCTCGCTGCATAGCCAGCGCCCATCACGGTGGGCGATGCGCAGGTGCAATCCCTCGGGCGCGACCCAGACGATCTCAGGATCAGCCGAGAAGTAGTTCCAACCGGGGCCGACGTGGGCGGCGTGCTTCACGCTCCACGCGCGGCCGGCGAACGCGAGCGTGCGGGCCGGGGCCAGCCGGAGGTTGTCGATGTAGAGCGTGCCGTGGTTGGCCGGCAGATCTTCGAACAGCACGGCGTAGATGTGGTCGAGATCGGTGTAGGCGTCGTTGTTCGAATCGCGCAGGTCGCCGACGTACATCGAGATCGTGGTCCACGTGTTCAGGGCGGTCGGGGCCGGCCAGCCTTCGGACCAGCCGAAGACGTCGTCCCAGATGCCGAGTACTTGTGGCAATGCGCCGGGTGACGCAACGTAGACGTCGGCGCGAATCTCGGCCACGCCGGCGACGATGCCCGGCAGATCAAAGGTGTGGCCATCAGACCAGTCGTGCCGCACTTCAACCTTGTCGTCTTCATTGGCCCACTGCAGCTTGAGCAGGCAGGTGCCGGCGGTCGCGGCGGGATCGGTGGTGCCGCACAGCGGCCAGGTGGGAGTGAGCCCGGCGTCGGGTGAGGTCACCACAAGATGACCGACGTCCGCCTGTTCATAGCTGGCGAGCAACGTGTCGGCCGGTGCGCGGGCCGGGAGCAACGCCGCAGCGGCGAGGACCGTGCGCCAAGCTGTGCGGGCGCGGCGCGCAAGCGCTTTGAGCATGGCGTGGCTCCCAACGTACACCTGCCATTATACGGCTGGCCGAGACAAACTCGGCGCGCAAACAGAAGGGGTGGCCACCGGCGCGGCCACCCCACTCGGTCATCAGTTACATTACTGCCGCGTCTAGCGCCGGCGAATGAATAGGCTCGCCAGGCCGAGCAGCAGCAGCGAAGCCGGTTCCGGTACCAGCGTGCCTTCGATCTGCACGTTGTCGATGAAGGCCTCGGAGGTCGAGCCGGCGAACGCGGCGGAGTTCACGACGATCTCCACGAACGCCGCGTACGCATCGTTGGGATACGCGCCGAAGGCGGGAACGGTCAGCGGCCCGCGCGTGAAGTTCTGGTACACGCCGCCGCTCCCGCTGACGATCGTCGCGAAGCCGGAGTCGGCCACGTAGCCGCCGACGGCGTTGAGAATCCCGATGCGGTAGATCATGACGCCGCCGGGACCGGGGTTGAAGAGCGCGTCAAAGGACAGGCTGACCGTGGAGCCGGGCGCCAGGGACGCGAGCCCGACGTTGGCGATGCTGTTCTGCGTGATCGCCGCGCTCGAGGCCGGGCCGCCCGCATAGATATGATGGGCCCACGCACCGAACTCGGGATTGGTGCTGTCACGCTCCGAGAGCGAACCGGCACCCGCGCCTTCGTTCCACATGTCCGAGTCGGTGGGGCCACCGGGGCCGGCCACCTCGAAACCGCCATTGCCGACGATCAGAGCCGCCGACGCCGGAACGACCGCGAACGCGAACAGGGCCGCAACACAAGTGAAGATACCGAAGCTGCGCATGACTCTCCTCCTGACCGGATATCCATGGTCTTGCGGGATGAGTGGCACAGAACCGTTCCGCGCCTTTGCCCGCCAATGGGTCACCTTCATCGGCCGCCGCTCAGCAGCAGCACAAACGGGTTGATGTCGTCAAAGCCGAACGTGCCGTTCGTGTTGATGTCGCCGGCGTCCAGGTCGCAATCCGGGTACGTGGCCTGCCACAGTGTCGGGTTGGTGAGCGCCAGCACGAACGGATTGATGTCGCCAAAGCTGATGACGCCGTCGCAGTTCAGGTCGCCGACCAGCAGCGTCTGCTCCGCGGCCCCGCCGTTGAGCAGGCACACGTCATCGATCTCGATGTTCGAGATCGGGCCGTTGGTGCCGAGCAGCTCGAAGATCTGGCTGACCTGCCGCAGGTCCACGCCGGTGAAATCGCTCATGGGAATCTCGACCACGTGCCACTGTCCGTCGCGGACGAAGCCGTAGGGGTCTTGCCCGTTGGCGAACGTGATCCACTTCTGCCCGATGTGCTCGACGTTCCCGCTCTTCATGCCGATCTTGAAGGTCACGGTGGACGTGGTCTTCAGGGCGAAGTGCAGGCGGCTCTGCGGATAGCGGAACGCGGTCAGGTTGTGCTTGATGCGCGGCATGAACGCGGCCCCGAACCAGTTGAGCCCGGGCGTGCTCTGCAGTGACAGGCAGGTCGTGCCCTCGTACGGGTGCGGCGTCATGGCCTGCAGCGTGTTTTCCCAGATCCAGAAATCCTCGTCGACGCCGAGCACCGCCTCGCCCGCGGTCTTGTGGGCGGCGGTCTCGGTGTAAATGCCATAGTTGCCGTACTCGGGCGTGGGCCGCGGGACGCTAGGCGACCAGTAGACGTTGTCGACGTCGATATCGAACGCGCCGGGCTGGCCAATGCCGCGCAGCATGAAGGCCTGGCCGATCGTGTTGAAGTCGATGTTGCCGAAACGGTTGAGCGGAATCAGGACCTCGTGCCACTGCCCGTCGCGCACCAGGCCGAACTGCTCGCCGCCATTGACGAGGTTGAGCCAGCTTTCGCCAGCCGCCGAACTCTTGATGCCGATGCCGAGCGTCATCGTGCCGGTGGTCTTCATGTGCAGGTGCAGGTAGCCGTCGGAGTAGTCGCGCATGTTGCGGTCGTTGCGGCAGAAGACGCCGAGGCCGAACCAGTCGCCGGGGGCGACGTGGAAGCGCCAGGCGCTGTCGCCTTCGTACGGCGGCGCGGCGGCGATCGTGACGTTGTGCCACGCAAAGAGGTCGCAGTCCACGTCGTACTGGAGCGCGTTCTCCACCGGCGTTGTCTCGGTGAAGACGCCGAAGTTGCCCGACTCCGCGGTGTCGTCGCCGTAATAGAGCTCGGTGTAGCCGTTGTCGTACAGCCGGACCCAGTCCACGCTGTACGGCGCGGGGAAGGGGGCCGTGATCTGCGCGGGGTCGAGGATCTCGACGAAGTTGATGCCACCGACCGCGAGATTCAGCAGGATGAACATCGGGCGATGAAACTCTTCGAGCGAGTTTGGCTCGATCGCAGTGATGTCCATTGCCCAGTACGGCACACCATCCAGCGACGCGGTAAGCATCTGCGGCGTCCAGCTCAGCCTGTACGTGTGGTAGTCCAGGTTGAGATCGACGGGCGGCGTGATGTTGTTGCCGTAGGAGGCGTAGGAGCCGTTGTAGTCCCAATGGGCGGCGGCGTACACGCGGCGGTTCACGACGCCGTCGAGGATGGCCTGATGATGACCCATCTCGAGGATGTCGATTTCGCCGCACGCCGGCCAGGTGTGCTGCCCGATGTTCTGCCCCAGCAGCCAGAAGGCGGGCCACAGGCCGTTCTGCAGGTTGGGGATCTTGATGCGGGCCTCGAGCGTGCCGTAGCGGAAGGCGAAACGGCCGTGCGTCTTGAGCCGCGCGGACGTGAACTGCTTGCCTTCGTACGGCTCGCGCAGGCCCTGGATGACGAGGTGGCCGTCCGCGACCCACACGTTCTCGGGTCGGGCGGTGTAGAACTGGAGCTCCTGGTTGCCGAAACCGCTGCCGCCGACGTCGTAGGTCCAGGTGTTCAGGTCCAGCGCGGTACCGTCGAACTCGTCGGACCAGACCGGCGTCTGCGCCTGGCACAGCACAGCCGTGGCCACGGCCAGCAGAACGAACGCTACGCAGCATGTCTTGTTGCGGTGCATCGCTTCACGCCTCCATCGTCTCGGGCTCAGCGCCGCGGGTGGTCCACGCAGCCCTTCGCTTCGCGAACCGCTCGTCGTCTTTGCGAATCGGCCGTCGTTCCGTTGGGGGCCTGGGCTGCGGGCGACGGCGCGAACCGCCGCGCGTGCAGCGGCGCAGAACAATCACGGGCAGAGCGGCGCGGCGCCTGCAACAGTTGCATGAACTGTTTCATCGCGCCCAGCATACCGATATTCGCTCGCGTGTGTCAACGCATTCCGCGTTTCGCGTCGCGGCGGACTCACCATTTTGCGGGCGCGTCGAGGGTCGAGTTGGGTGCACGACCGATAGAATGGCTGGCGGCGCTGGGTTGAGCGCCGCCCGCCGCTGGCGGGAGTTATCGGACAGCGCGGCATCGCGGAGGACCGTTGTGCGACACTGGCGATGGGTAGCGGGGCTGTGCGTGGCGGCGGGGTGGCTCTTGGGCGGTTGTCCCACGACGGGCACGCCCGGCGCTACGACAGACGACCCCAACGTGGTGGCGGAAGACCCGAACGAGACCACGTTCGCGGACTGCTACCTCGTGACGGATGGCGACGCGCGCGAGGCGGAAGTTCTCCGGCTGGTGAACATCGAGCGCGCCGCGGTGGGCGCGCCGGCGCTGGAGTGGAGCGCTGCGCTTGCGGCCCAGGCGGAAGAGGCGTGCTGCGCGATGATCCACTACGGGTATTTCGCGCACGAGAACCCGGTCACAGGTTCGACGCCGGACGATCGCTTTGTCGCGTCGGGGTTCGCGGGGACGACGTATGGCGAGAACATCGCGGCGGGGCAGACGACGCCGCAGCGCGTGGTCGAAGCGTGGATGGATAGTCCCGGGCATCGCGCGAACATGCTCGATGCGAACTTCACGCACCTGGGTGTCGCGGTGCGCCTGGGTGGGGCGTACAACATCTACTGGGTGCAGTTCTTCGGGGGGTAAGCGAGGACGCGGGGCCCTGTCGCACTGTGGCTGTGGCGGGCCAGTAATCGTGGCAGGCCAATGAAATCAGCGGGGCTGCGGTGGCGGACCGGTCGGCGGCTTCACGGGCGCGGGGGTGAAATCAACCGTGCCGCTCGCGCGGTCCACGCCGACGCTGAAGTTGCGGTCGGCCCAGTTCGGCGAATCGGGCGGATCGAGCCATTGTGAATCGTTCTTGAGATCGCCCCAGTACGTGTCGTCGCCGCCGATATCGAGGAAGAGGGCCAGCGAGGTTGTTTCCGCGAAATACGTCGATACGCCGTCGCGGGCGCGGAAGCCTTCCGCGTTCATCGCGAATCCGGGTTGAAGACCGGCTTTTTCCTTTTCGCGGCGGGCGACGTCCACCTCGTAGCGGTCGCGGCCGGCGAGGTCCATTACCATGGAGATACTGCGGTTGATCGAGTACGAGAGCCCGCTGCCGTCCACGTGATAGAGGTCGTCGCCGGCGATGTCGAGCAGCAGGCCGATGCTGAAGTCGTGAGCCCAGGCGAGGCTGCTGTGCGAGTTCTCCTCCGCCAGGTGCTGGTCGTTGCCGGCCTCGTCGATGCAGACGCCGATGCAGAAATGCGCACCCGTGCCCTGCGAGTAGACGCAGCCGTGGTACTGGTCGTCGCCGGCGCGATCGTGAAGGATGCCAATGCCGAACCAGTAGCCGGTGCCCATGGACCAGTTGCCGGCGGTGTAGGTGTCGCTGCCTTCACCGTCGAGGAGGGCGCCGAGGCCGCCGGCCCAGGAGTGGCCGTCGCTGCCGTCGCCGCGCCGGCCCATGCCGCAGCCTTGGACGTTGGAGACGCCGACGTCGAGGCCGGGCGAGTGGTACGAGGGGCGACCGGTGACGCTGTGCTTGCGCTCGGCGGTGTACGTGTCGTCGCCGCTGCGGTCCGCTAGCACGCCGACGCCGGCGACGCCACCGAGGCCCTGGCCGTCGCACTCGATGTTGTAGTGATCATGCCCGAACGTGTCGAAGAGCAGTCCGATGCCGAAGTAGCCGCAGCCCTGGGCGCTACACTTTGCGTGATAGACATCGTTGCCGTTCAGGTCCACAAGCAAGCCCATTCCGAATTGCCCGACCCCCTGCGCATAGCGTCCGCCGGCGTATACGTCATCGCCGCTCACGTCCATGAGGATACCCACGCCGCAGAGCCCGGCGCCCTGGCGCGGCGCATCCGGATAGTAGCGCTGGCGCGTCGAGGAGGCGATCGGTCCATATTCGTCGTCACCCATGACATCGAGCAGGACGCTGATGGAGTGCGTGGGTGATGTCGCAGCGACGGCGCCGACGTACTCGCAGTTGCCACCTAGGTCGACAATCAGCAGACTGTCGGTGCCGTCGATCTCGAAGCCCCCGGCAGGAAGCCATCCCACTGGACGGGTGTGGGGCGATGGCAAGCAGCCGCGCAAGCGAATCCAGCCCCAAGGCGTTTCCCAGTCGAAGGCAAAGTCGCCCAACTCCATGAGTGGTAGCGCCGTGAGCCGAATGCTTGCGAGGTCGAGCGCATCAACGGCTTTCTGGGCGGCGTACCACATGGATGCCTCGTCCCACGTGCGGGCGACGTCGTCGAACTCTGGGCAATAGTCGACCGCGTCGATCATTTCTTCGCCGATGTTGAATCGTGTGGCGACGACTTGGCGGTCGTGGGGATCGACTTTGCGGAAGGCCAGCTCGGCCCAGCGATGGGCTTCGATCAGGTTCAGGACAAGCTGGCCGAGGATCGGGCTCACTTCCGCGGGCACCGTCTTGACGGCTTCGCGCAGGTGGTCGGCGATGCGCGGGTAGGGCAGCTCCATGCCGAACGTGAAGCCCCGCGTGTCGCGGCGTTCGAGCTCGTAGATCTTCAGAATGGCCTCTTCGAGTGGGACCTCGGGGGCGATCGTATTGGCCGAGTAGCCGCGGAAACCGCCGAATTTGGGGTCGATACCCAGACGCTGCACGGCCTGGAACAGGCTGCCGCCGAGCGTGCGGTTGCCGGTGTTCGTCGCACTCTTGTTCAGCTCCGCTGGATCGAGCTTCGTCCACGCCGCCTCAGCGAGGCTGCGAGCGTAGGTGATGCTGTCGAGCGGTTCGGCGAAGAGGGCGTCAAACGCGCGCAGCTTGTACTCGGCGGTTGGCCAGCGCGGCCACCACGCCTTCGGCGTCCAGCCGAGATCATCACGCCGCAGGCCCACGAATGCGAGCGTCTCATCGAGGGCGTCGGGTGGTTGGGCCAGGGACGGCAGGCTGCCGAGCAGGGCGGCGAGCAAGGCCATGCGGATCGTCATCGGCGGTTCTCCCAGATGCCGGCTGCGCGGTGCGCGCGAAAAGCGCCAAGTGGAACGACGGCCGGCGTGGTGTACCCCTGCGTGGCAGCACCTGTCAACGCGGCGGCGAAACGCAGCGAGCCGGGCCCGCGTACGCGGACCCGGCTCGCATGAAGTCACACGACGATCTCCGCGGTATGCGGAGCGTCATTCAACGGACATCAGGCGGCGCGCTTGCAGCCCGCCTGCTTGCCGGGGCACTGGCCTTGGCACTTCTCGGCACACTTGGCCGGGCACTGGCCCTGGCACTTCTCGGCGCACTTGCCGGCGCACTGCTGCTGGCACTGGTCGCCGCACTTGCCCTGGCATTTGCCTTGGCACTGCCCGTCGCATTTGCCCTGGCACTTGCAGTTCTCACAGCACTGGCCCTGGCACTGCCCGCCGCACCCACAGGGGCATCCGTTGCTCTTGGCGGCGTTGGCGGCCGCGCCGGAGCAGCCCGGGGCGCACTTGCTGATGTCACGGCAGATGCAGCCATGCCCATCGGCACTGCGATCGCCGCAGATACACTTGTCGACGGTCGGCGCCGCGTCCTGCACGGCCACCGGTGTCGGCTGGTTGATGGGGCTGGACCCGAGCCACTGCGGCCCAAGCGCCAGCGCGGTGGCCACGCAGCCAACCGCGACCATTACCAATACAACGTTCTTGTTCATGAGACTCTCCTTCGAATTCGTATGAAGCGCATCGGTACTCGAAGAACCCACCGCGCGCGCTGCGCGCAGTGACGCCACGGAGAGTCAGCGCATCATTTCAACCAGACGGCCGTCTGAGCCAGGCGTGCATTGTGTGAGTCGGGCAACCCCGGCGGATCGTGCCCGGACCGCACCGCGAGGGTCCCGCACGTGGGCGCGGGCGCGACGTCGCGAATGATGTCCGGTGCGGGGGTGACACTCGCGGTCAGAGAGCGCTCCGGCGTAGGCGATGCTGGCGGACCAAGAGGCTCCTTGATCGGACGGCACTTGCACTCCGCGCAGTGGCGGCTCGGTGCGGGCTGCGCCGGTGCCTGCCGTCCGCAGCGCGACGCGCAGGCCGATTTCACAGCACAACAGCCCTTCGACGGGCCACGGGCCGGAGCGCAGACCGGCGTCCGGCCGGCGCGCGCAGCCTCAGGACGCATGCGGCATGCCGCCAGACAGCACGGCGTCAGCGTGTGCGTGAGGAGGCAAACGAGAGCAATCAGCTTCGGCACCATTGCTATAGAGTATATCGACCTCTGCGCCGTCGGGGCAACCAGATACGAAATCCCAGTGGATGCCACGGTCGCCGTTCGAGTTATCGGGCCTCGGCTCGCCCCTGACTGCCTACCGGTCCTTCTCCGGCACACCCATACCGCTGCGGTCCGGGTAAGGCGGACGCTTCGGCGGTACGTACGGGTTCCGGGCAATCTCGGTCTTCATCAGCTCGATCGCCTGGTCCAGTTGCGGGTCGCCGCCGTCCACCATCAAGGCCGGGTCGTCAATTACCTCGACATCCGGGTCCACGCCGTGGCCTTCGACGCCCCACGTGCCGTTTAGCTTGAAGAAGGCGAAGGTGGGGACGGTGACGACGGCGCCGTCGATGAGGCTCGGGTTGCCGCTGATGCCGACGAGACCGCCCCACGTGCGCATGCCGATCAGCTTTCCGAGCCGGGCCTGACGGAAATAGAACGGGAACGCGTCGCCGCCGGAGCCGGCCAAGCCGTTAATGAGCATGCACTTCGGGCCGGGGTGGGCGTCGTCGGGGCTGGGCCAGTCGCGGCCGTCACGGCGTGCCCAGTAATTCGTCATCGGGCGGTTGAGCAGCTCGATGAAGCGGTGAGGGAGTTGGCCGCCGCCGTTCCAGCGTTCGTCGATAATCAGGGCAGCCTTGCCGCGCTGGCCGTAGAACTGGCGGAACAGCTCGTTCTGGCCGTCGATGCCGGTGTCGGGCACATGGATGTAGCCGATCTGGTTGTTTGACTGCTGCGCCACGTAGGCCCGGTTCTTTTCGACCCAGGCACGGTAGCGCAGCTCCATGTCGCGGCCGCTGTCGATGAGCGTGACGAGCACGTCGCGCTGGCCGGTGTAGGTCGGGCCGGTTTCCTCGGATTTCTCGTCCTTGTCTTTGTCTTTTTCGTCGCCTTCCTTCTTCTCGCCGGTGGCAGGCGCGGTGGCGGGCTTGAGCTCGAGGACGGGCTTGTCGCTGACGGTGAGCGTCACGGTGCGGCCGGGCGGCAGGGCCTGGAACGCGGCCCAGGGGTCCTGCGTCACGTCGATGGGCACGCCGTTGAGCGCCAGCAGGTAGTCGCCCTCGCGCACGTTGATGCCCGGCTGGCTGAGCGGGCCGCGGGCGTCGAGGTCGAACACGCCGCCGTGGATGATCTTCTGGATCCGGTAGGCGCCGCCCTGCAGCTCGAAGTCGCAGCCGAGGAGACCGACGGGCACTTCGCGCGTGTCGTCGGGGCCGCCGCCCCAGTAATAGGCGTGGCCGACGTTCAGCTCGGCGATGAGCTCGCGGATGACATAGGTCACGTCGGCGCGCGACACGCAGTCGTCGATCATCTTGATGTAGTGGTCGCGCATCGCCGGCCAGTTCACGCCGTGCATGTTGGGGTCATAGAAGAAATCGCGTTGCAGGCGCCAGGCCTCGATGAAGAGCTGCCGCCACTCGGCGCGCGGGTCGATGAGCGCGCTCAGGCCGTCGAGCGGCAGCGTCTTTTCGAACTTCTGGTCCGCTGCCGCGTCGACGATGGCGAACGTGCCGTCCTTGGCGACCAGCAGCTTTTTGCCGTCGGCGGACAGGCTGAAGCCGCCAGAGCCGTCGAGGACCGTCTTCTCCTCCTTTTTCTCGTCGTGGATGTCGAAGAGCTTGATGGCCGGCGGTCCGTCGCGGCCGCGGCGGCCCTGGCGCACGTACAGGAGCTTGCCATCGGAGTTGACCGCGAGGTGAGTGAATGCACCCGGCGGGACCGGTAGCAGAACGGCGCGCAGCTCGAAGTCGTCAAGCTCGATCTTGAGCGGCTTCTTTTCGTCCTTTTTGTCGTCCTTCTTCTCGTCCGCCTTATCCGCCGGCTTGGACTCGGCCGCTGCCTGGTCCGCGGGTTTTTCGGCGGACTGCTCCTCATCTGCTTTCGGAGCCGCGTCGTCCTTGGGCTGCTCCTTGGGCTTGCTCTCGCCTTCCTTCTTCTCCTCTTTGTCCTTCTCTTTGTCCTTGGCGTCGTCCTTCCAGGTCTCTTCGTCGCTCTTCGGCGCCCAGGGCGAGCCGACCTCCGCGCGCAGCGGGACGACGACCAGCGTGTCGGTCGATGTGTAGACGAACGAGTTACCAATGTCCTCGTAGATCGGGTTCTCGAAGCGTCGGTTGCTCGCGAAGTACAGATAGTCGCCCTTGCGATCGAACGCCGGCCAACTGTCATTGAACATGCCGGTGGTCACCTGGTGCTTTTCGGCCGTCGGCACGTGATACAGCCAGATGGACATCTGCGTGATGTCGCCAGTGCGGGAATATGCGATCCAGTTGGAGTCGTGCGACCAGCTCGCTTGTGGCTGTGCGGCCCAGGGGTCCGTGTCGATGAGTTTCACCTCGCCGGCCGCGGTGGTCGGCTGCGTGCCGGCGTCCTTGTCCGCGTCGGCGTCCTTCTTCTCCGCTCCGATGTCGCTCGGCAACGTGTACAGGTACAGCGCGCCAGTCTTGTCCGTGAACAGTATGTGCTTGGAATCCGGCGACCACGTCGTGTAGATGCGATAGGCGTTGCCATCATGCGTCAGTTGGCGCGCCTCACCCTGGCCGTCGGATTGCCGGAGGTAGAGCTCGTACTCGCCGGTGGCGTCGGAGAAGTACACAATCCAACGACCGTCGGGGCTCCAGCTCGGCGAGCGCTCGGCGACGCCGCTGGTGCGCGTGAGGTTGCGCGGCGAGCCTTTCTCGGCCGGCACGGTCCAGATGTCGCCGCGGGCCTCGAAGACGGCGCGCTTGCCGGTGGCGGAGATGTCGCTGCTGGCGATGAAGCCCCGCACGTCCGTGTGCTGCGGCCGGATTGCCGGCAGGTCGCCGGGGACCATGACATCGATGCTGCGGCTGCGGCCGGTCTTGAGATCAAGCAGGTAGAGCTTGGCGCCGTTCTGGAAGACGATCTCGCCATCGCCGGTGGGGCCGGGGCCGATCGCGGGCCACTTCACGTCGAAGTCCTTGAAGTCTGTGACCGCCGCGCGCTGGCCGCTCTTGGTGTCATAGACCCAGATATTCATGCGGTGCGTGGGGCCGTCATCGGAGAGATAGTAGATCTTCTCGCCATGCCACATGGGCTGGCTGTCGGTGCCCGCCCAGTCGGTGATCTTCTTCGACGTGTGGTCGCGGAGATTGAAAAGCCAGATGTCGGTTGCCATGCCACCCATGTAGCGCTTCCACGTCGAGAAATCGACCGTGTGCGGCGTGTATGCGAGCCAGGTGCCATCGGGGCTGATGGAGCCGAGCGCGCCGTAGGGCACCGGCAGCTTCTCAGGCATCCCTCCCGTAACCGCGACGGTCAGGAGGTCTTGCTGGCGCGCCAGGCCGCCGTAGCCGGAGGCGAAGAACAACAGGCGCTGGCCATCCGGGGTCCAGTCGCAGAGGATTTCGCCCGTGGGGTGATGGGTGACACACACGGGCACGCCGCCCTCGAGCGGAATGGTATACAAATCCTGGTTGCCGCCGTAGTTCGCGGCAAAGGCCACGCTTCTGCCATCCGGGCTGAAGCGCGGGAACGCAGCGCCGACGCCGGGGCTGGTCAGCGGCGTGGCCAGGCCGCCGTCGCGCGGTACGAGCCACAAACCACCTCGGTACGAGAAGACGATTTGAGTGACGCTGACGTCGGGGTAGCGCATCATCCCCGCGTGGGGGCGTCGATCGGCCCGGGCCGCGGGCGACGTGGCAAGCGTCGTCAACAGGACAGCCGTGAACGAAATCAGAAACACGCGCGACGTACGTGGCATGGGGAGTCCTCTCATGGTGTCGGGGGTGCTGCAGCGCATGCGGGGTCACCGGCATAAAGGCAGCCGAGCCTCCCGAGGCGTCGGCCGATGATAATAGACTGCGTCAACCACGCGCGGGCGTCAATCGCCCTGACAAGTTCCGACGTTCGCACGCGGCTGCCAGCGCCCCCGTCGGACGCTTGGGGATCGGGCCGCCGGCATGCTAAACTGACCCGATGGGCGTGATCCGGCTACAGAACGTCGCCAAGCAATTCGGGGCGCGGGTCGTCCTCGAAGACGTGACACTGGACCTGCACTCCAACCAGATCGCGGCGCTGGTGGGCGCCAACGGGGTCGGCAAGACCACGCTCTTCCGGCTGATCGCCGGCCAGTTTCCGCCGGACAGCGGGACGGTTACGGTCTCCAAGGGGCTGGAGGTGGGCTATCTGCCGCAGGAGCCGGACATCGCGGCGGGGGCGACGCTGCGGGACGCGGTGGCCGAAGCCTTTGCGGACCTGGTCGAGCTGGAACGCAAGCTGCAGCGCCTGTCCGAGCAGATCGCCGCCGAGCACGACGCCCCGCACCTGCACGACCTGATGGCCCAGTATGACCGCCTGCGGGCACGGTTCGAGGCGGCCGGCGGGTACACCTTCGAGACACGGCTCAACGAGGTGCTGGGCGGGCTGGGCTTCACCGTCGCGGATTACGACCTGCCGGTCACGGCGCTGTCCGGCGGGCAGAAGTGCCGAGCGGCGCTGGCGAAGCTACTGTTGCAGGAGCGGCAGTTCCTTTTGCTCGACGAGCCGACCAATCACCTGGACATCGACGCCGTGCGGTGGCTGGAGAAGTTCCTGGCCGGGCATCACGGCGGGGCGGTGATCGTCTCGCACGACCGGTACCTGCTGGACCGGCTGGCGGAGCGGACGATCGAGTGCGTCGGGCGCGGCGTGCGTTCGTATCCAGGCAACTACACGAATTTCGTGCAGGCCCGCGAGGTCCGGCGGCTGACGCAGCAGCGCGAGTACGAGAAAGACCGCGAGTTCATCGCCAAGGAGCAGGAGTTCATCGCGCGGCATCTCGCCGGACAGCGCACGAAGGAGGCCCAGGGACGCCGGACGCGGTTGGAACGCCGGATCAAGGCCGGCGAGTTCACGCTCGAGCGCCCGGATGAGCAGCAGTTGGTGAAGCTGGAGTTCTCGGGTGCGAAGCCAGCCAAGGGAGGGGCGACGAAGCGCGTCAAGGAGCTCATCCGCCTGGAGGGCCTGCGCAAGCAGTACGGCGACAAGCTGCTGTTTGCCGACCTCGACCTGACGGTGTACACGGGGCAGCGGCTGGGCATCACGGGGCCGAACGGGACGGGCAAGACGACGCTGCTGCGGATCATTCTGGGCCAGGTGGCGCCCGACGCGGGCAGCGTGTACGTTGCGCCGGCGGAGCGGATTGGCTATTTCGCGCAGGACTCGGAGGAACTTGACCCGGACAAGACGATCGTGGACGAGATCTGTGCGGTGCGGCCGGATTTCCTGGAACGCGACGCGCGGCACTACGCTGGGCGGTTTTTGTTCACGGACGAGGACCCGTTCAAGAAGGTGCGGCAGCTTTCAGGCGGGGAGCAGTCGCGCGTGCGGTTCATGAAGCTGATGCTCGCGGCGCCCGAAGTGCTGATTCTCGACGAGCCGACGAACCACCTGGACATTCCGTCGCGCGAGGCGCTGGAGGCGGCACTGCTGGAGTTCCCCGGGACGATCATCACCGTGAGCCACGACCGCTACTTCCTGGACCGGATCGCCGAGCGGCTGCTCGTGATGCGGCTGGAGGAGGTGAAGCTCTACAGCGGCAATTACTCGTACTATATCGCGCAAATCGAGTCGGCGCGGGCAGCGGAGGAGGCGGCGCGCGAGGCCGAGCGTGCGGTGGCACGGGAGAAGGCGGAACGGGCCCGCGGGCGTGGTAAGCGCCGGAATGCGGACGGCACGGAGGTGCGCTCGCCGTACGCGAAGCTGAGGGTGGAAGAGCTGGAGGCGCTCATCACCGAGCGCGAGCAGCGCCTGGCGAAGCTGCAGGAGCGTTTCGGCGATCCGCAGGTCTACCGCGACCCGGCGGCGATCACGCAGTTGCGGGCAGAGTATGACATGCTGCGAGAAGAACTCACCGCAGCCGAGGAAGCTTGGCTTGAGAAGATGGACAAGTAGCTCGGCTCACCGCACGGCCACGTTCACCAGCAGCGGCGCCAGCACGCCCATTTTGCGCTGGCGGAGCGTCGCGAAGCCGGCGGCGGTGATCATGTCGCGCGTCTCGCTCCAGCTCGCGTGATGCACGTTCGTTTCCACGTGGGACACGGCCACGTCAAAGACGACCCAGCCCACGACGTTATCCCGGAAGCCGTCCACCAGCAGCAGCAGGCCACCCGGACGCAGGACGCGCCGGAACTCGCGGATAACCGCCGGCTGGTGCGGGTAGTGGTGGAAGGAATTACAGCAGGTCAGCACGTCGAACGTCTCGTCGTTGAACGGCAGCCGCTCGGCGTCGCCCTGGACGGCGTGCAGCTTGGCGGCGTGCGGCACGGCACCGACTTTGTCCGCGAGGTGGCGGACCATCTCGGCCGAATAATCGAGGCCGATGAGCTGGGCCGCGTTGGGCTGCTCAGACAGGAGCGTGATTAGCGTGCCCGTGCCACAGCCGACGTCGAGCAGCCGATAGGGCCCTGACGCACGGGTACTCTGCCAGCGCGCGATTTCTTCGTAGCACGCCCGCACCGCCGGGAAGAAGACCAGCTCGTTCAGCCACGACCGGTCATAGCTCAGCGCCCAGCGGTCGAAGTGGGCGCGGGCCGCACGGCGGATCGTCGCGTGGCGTTCGGAATGCAGCGGCTCGGCCGATGGGGTGCGGGTCATGACGGATGTACCACTCCTGGGGCGCACGTCGCCGGCCTGCAGGCTCACCAGGGGGAGATGTTCGAGTATCTTGCCCCTCGCTGCAAGACGACGGACCGCAGCCTAATTGCCGTCGAGGATCTTGCCCAACCCGCCGAGAATGCTGCCTTCGCCGGTCTGCTTACCGGCCACGCCGCCGGTGGCGTGGATGCGGTCGGCGAGGCGCACGAACGGGAGCGATTGGAGCCAGATGTCGCCGGGGCCGGTGAGCGTCGCGAAGAACAGGCCCTCGCCGCCGAAGAGCGTGTTCTTCAGGCCGCCGACGAACTTGATGTCGTAAGTCACGGACGGCTGAAACGCGACGATGCAGCCGGTGTCGACGCGCAGGGTCTCGCCAGGCTGCAGGCGGCGCTGGTGCAGGGTGCCGCCGGCGTGGACGAAGGCCAGCCCGTCGCCGGTCAGGCGCTGGAGGATGAAGCCTTCACCGCCGAAGAGCCCGGCGCCGAGGCGCTTGGTGAAGGCGACGCCGATGCTGACACCACGGGCGGCGCAGAGGAACGAGTTCTTCTGGCAGAGCAGTTCGCCGCCGAGTTGCCCGAGATCCATCGGGACGATCTTCCCGGGGTAGGGGGCCGCGAACGCCACCTGCTGCTTGTTCGAGCCGCCGTTCTTGAACGTGGTCATGAACAGTGATTCGCCCGTCAGGACGCGTTTGCCGGCGGCGAAGACCTTGCCGAGCAGGCCCTGGTCCTGGGCGCTGGGGTCGCCGAACACGGTCTCCATCCGGATGGCGGACGTCATGTACATCATGGCGCCCGCGTCGGCGATGACCGTCTCACCGGGGTCCAGCTCCACCTCCACGAACTGCATGTCGTCGCCGGTGATCTTGTAGTCGATTACGTCGCTGCGGCGGCCGGTGGGGACGGGGGGCCGAACGGCGGTGATGTCCGGTGCCGGGCCGCGCAGGCCCGCGATGTGCCGGGCGGCGGTCCACGAGCTGAGTCCGGGGCCGTAGACGAGCGTGTCACCGCCCTGCAGGCTGGGCAGCCGGCTGAGCAGGACCTCCTGGGTGAGCGGCCCAACGGCCTGCCCGTTTTCCGCGTAGAACCATTCAGCCTGGGACATATCGGTCATCTCAGGTGCCGTCCCGGCGGCGGGAGTGGCCCAATCATGTTGCGCGGCACCGGGTCCAGGGAGATTAGCGAGGCTCCTCAGGCGCGTCGGACATTGGCTCCAGCTCCACCATGTCGGCCTCCGGCGGCAACGGCTTGAACTCAGCCGGCGGCGGCGTGGCGGGTTCCATGTGCGTCAGGGTTGAGGGTGCCGGAGACGGCGAGATGTACGTCGTGCGCGGCGACGTGTAGGTGGGGGTCGGCTCGGTGTAGTACGTTGGCTCGCGGACCGACCGTGCGCGGCGGATGATCTGGTTGCTGCCCACGTCGTTCGTGCGGATCGAGAGGTAATCGGGGATGCTGATCGTGTTGTTCTTGCCCCAGAACTCGATGCGGTAGATCGTCACGTTGTCTTCGACGGTGATCGTGTTGTCATTGCCGATGATCGACAGCTTCAGGATCCGCGACCCGGGCAGGATGGTGAGGCTGTTGCCGTGGCCCGTAATGCCCACGTCCCCGAAATACTGCTCGCTGCGCTGGCTGGCCTGACCAACGATGGGATTTGATGCACAACCCGTACCCGCCACGAGCAACCCAGCCGACAAGGCGACGATTAGTAGTGTTCTCATGCCCATATCCTCGCTTCCGTGCCTGTGTTTCCCTTGTGTTCGGCCGCGCCAAACAATGCTGGCCACGAGGCCCGCGCAGTGTACCCCGGCGCGCCGCCGCAAGCCAGTCCGCCAAGGCCCGCCGCCCGTCACTTGGCCGACGAGCCGGCCACCGACGTGTCCGCCTCATCCTGCAACTGCCGGAGTGCCCGGCGCCGCAACTGGGTCAACGGACGGGCCAGCGCGCGGTGCAGGCGGATCCAGATGCTCAGACGCTCGACAGCCTGGCGTTCGCCCGGCGTCAGCAGGTCGGGCCTGAGACGGCGCTTGTGTTTCACGCAGTGGTAATAGTCGCCATGCTGAAATCGTGCCAGCAGCCAGCGGACCGGACGGCAGCGCCGCCAGCCCACCGGCGGCAGATACAGTGAAATCTGGAAGTCGATGAGGTACGGCCGGCCGTCATCGCCGACGAGGATGTTCTGCCGCTTGTTCAGGTCCACGTAGGCGATGTGCCGCGCGTGCAGCGTACGCACGAGCGTGAACAGCTCGTCGAAGAACGTGTCGGACACGGCTTCGCGGCGGCCAAGTGGATGGCCGGGCACAAACGCGTGCATGAAGCCCGTTTCGCCCACGGGGCCGACCAGGGCGGGCACGCCAGCCAGATCCGCGGTGGCGCGATACAGTTGAATTTCCCGCCGGGCGAGGAATCTGCCCGCCCAAAGCAGGGACAGCCCGAAGCAGTCGGTCACGCGATTCATCTTCAGCACGGCGAGGCCGTGCGGTCCGCGATAGAGGCCCGTGGCGGCGAAGAAGTCGTGCTTGAACGTTTCCACGAGCGTGTAGTCCTGACCGGCACAGCGGGCGGTGGGCGGAAGCTGGCCGGTGGGCAGCGCGTACAGCCAAGGGTGACGCAGCCGGGGTTTGCGCATTGTCCGCGGGGGAGTGGTCACGGTGGGCGATTATAACGGCGACCGTGAATCGTGCCGGCGCGATGGCCGGTCGCTCCGGACTCCAGCGCGGTCGTGTCGTGGCAGCGCGAGTGATGGGGTGACACGCGGGTGGGGGAGAATCGGCGAAGTCCAAATATAAGGCGTGCGGCACCCTGTGGGTATTGGCGCGGTCTAAGGGTGCCGCAGCGAGTGGAAGCAAGTTGTTAACCGGAAGGAACTTGTGTCGCCTTGACGGTTTCCCGTCTAGTCTGGCGGTTCCTCCGCATCATTAGTATATCGCCGGCTGTGTGACTTTCAACCGTCTTGGCGCGCAAATCTCGGAAAACTCAACACTTTCTCGCCTCACGGACGCGTCGGCACGTCCGATAGCTCGGTGCGCAGCTCCCGGGCGAGACCGCTCCAGCGGGATTCCGGGAACGCTGCCAGAAACTCATCCAGTCGCAGTCGCGCGTCAGCCCGCGCCGCCGCTCCGTAACCGCCGTAAAGCAGCAACGCCGCCTCGACGAGCGGGAGTTCATTCGGCAACTGCCTGCGGGAGTGCAACAAGCGCAACGCCGCGAGCGCGCGGTCGAACTCGCGTGCCTTGGGCACGGGCTCGCCGGCGGCCGAACGCTTGACCCACTCCACCGCGGTTGTCATATCCCCATCACGAAGGCTGACCAGCATGGAGGCGAGGCAGGCCAGCGGGTTCTGCGGGTCTGCTGACAGCAGGTCGCGCGCGGCTTCTGCAGTCATCGCGTCGCCGGCCAATGCCAGCGCCCAGACGAAATAGGACCGGAACTCGCGGCGGTCGGGGGCGCGCTCGAGGGCGTCGCTCCACGCCGGCACGGCGTCCTGCGGGCGACCGGACTGCAGACAGACTTCGTGATAGCCGCGGAGCGCCGTGTAATTAGTTGGGTCGTCGCGAATCAGGGCGTCATAGACCTTGGTGGCCTGGTCCCAGTGATGGCTGCGCAGGTGATATTCGGCCAGGATCAGGCCGGCTTGGGCGTTCGTGGGATCTGCGTGAAGGACTTCGCTGATGAGCTGGTATCCGACTGCCCCCTCGCCGTAGCGGATCTGGCACAGGGCCATGCCCATCTTGGCCAGCGGTGGTGGATTGCCGGCCTCGAAGGCGCGGGCAAATTTCGCGCAGGCCTCCGAGTCGCGCTCGAGCGTGAACAGCAACAGCGCGCCGTAATCGGTGAAGTGCGCGCTGCGCAGGACTGGATCGTCCGGCAGGTGTGCTTCGCACCGCCGATAGGCGTCTTCGGCGTCCGTGTACTGGTCCAGCGCCTGGTATGCATGGGCAAGGTGTCGCCACGTGTCGAACGTGTCCGGCGCCAGTTGCCTGGCCAGTTCGGCCTGCGCCAATCCCTGGGCGGCAGCCCCGGCCCGGAGGAACGCCTCGGCAAGTCGGCCGTGGAGAGCGGCTCGGGCGCGGTCGTCGCTGAACTGCGCGGCGAGGTGCTCTGAATCGGCCAACGCGGCCAACGTCTCGCGTGTCAGGGCTCGGAAGTGCGCGGCTTGGCTTTGACCCTGCGGAATACGTGCCAGCTCATCCGCGGGCAGGGGGTGACTTTGTGCGGCTTCGTATGTGGCGGCCAGCGCTTCGAGGGCCCGCGGGTCGTTCGGGTGCGTATCCGCCAGGTGCCGCGCACGCCGGACGCTGCTGCGTGCCGTTGCACACCGAGGAATGTCCAGGAAGACGAACAGGCCCGCCAGCCCGACGACGATGAGATGCGTCACGGGCGACGCGCGCAGCAGGCCGCGGGGTGTCAGTGATGCGAGCCAAGACAGCAGTACCGCCCCGAGGACCAGCGCGCCCCCCATGAGCGGCAGGTACAGGTCACGGTCAGCGGGCGCGCTGCCGTGCCAGGCCGACAGCCCGACCGCTGGCAGCAACGTGGCCCAGACCCATGCCCAGCCGAGCAACACAGGCCGCAGCGGCGGTCTGCGCCAGGCCAGAGTCGTGTGCACGGCACTGGCGAGCAGCAGCAGCAATCCGCCCCAGACACGCGGGTCGTTCCAGGTGACACCCGGATCGGGCAGCACGGCAAACGGCTGGTCGATGGGCAGGCAGCCCATCCGGAAGTACGCCCAGATCGCTACCGCGCCACGCGAAAAGGCGGCTGCGCCAAGGCCGGCCGCGTCGCCCTCGACGCTGCCCCACGTGCTTAGCTTCGCGAAGGCGACACACAGGGCGGTGATGATGTACAAGCGCGGTGTGACCAATGCGCGGCGCCATCCGTGCGTGGTCAGCTCCAGCACGATCGCGAGCAGAATCCAGCCGACGATGGGTTTCGAGAGCATCGCGAGCAGGAGCGCTGCGGTCGACACCGCGAAATAGAGCGAACGCCTTAGCTCAAGCGCGCGAACGTGCAGGCCGAGCGCAAGCAGTGCGAAGCCGCCGGAGAGCAGCCCCGCCCGCTCGAGATCGCCGGCCCAGGTGCCGACGAGTGCGGGGTGCAGGGCCCATAGCAGCGCCAAACCCCACGTCAGCAGCGTGGCGGCAACGGCCGCGCTGCTGCCACGCCGCAGCAGGAGCGTCAGGACCCACCAGAGCAGCAGGGCATTCGCGGCGTGCAAGAGCAAGTCGGTCCGGCGAAAGCTGACGGGGTCGCCGCGGCTGAATTCCCACTCCACGGCGTACGTGAGCGGTGCGACGGGCGCGAACAGACCACGGGGAACGCGCCGGCAGATCGAGGCGAGGCGGTCCGGGAGAGTGGTTCCCCCGCGTCCTGGGCCAGCGGCGTTGGGATTCACGTCCGGGTCACGCAGGACGCGCTGTACGTGGGCGTCGCATTGCCAGGGATTGCCCAGGTGCGACAGGCCGGTCACGATGACCGCGACAACCAGGATCGCGCCGTGCAGCGCAATAACCCAGTGCGCAACGCCGCCGGTCCCGACAGCGGGCCCCAGCGATACGCCGGCCGGCGGTGGAGCCGGGTCAGAAGTCATAGGTGTGTGTTATCGCCGCTGGCCCGCCGCGCGGCAAGCACGGCGTGGCAAGCGGCCGAGCGCGGTGGCGGTGGAGCCGCTGGAAGCGGACTTACGCATTATTAAACTTGCTCCACCGATCTAGAACCCCTACAATTGGCGCGCGGTATAATGAGAACCGCAACGGGTAGTTGCGGGAGGTGAATGATGATCGCCGCCGAGTCGGCCCTGTCGGCAAACGTGCTCCTGCTCAATCGGCTGTACATGGCCGTGCGGGTGGTGAGTGCGCGCCGCGCGCTGACGCTGCTGTATCGCGAACTGGCGGAGGTCGTCTCGGTCGATGACGGCCAGTATCTCGCGTACGACTTCAACGACTGGGTGGAGGTCAGCCAGGCCAAGCGCCAGTTCGAGCCGGAGCGCTACGACTGGGTGCGGACGGTGCGCTTCCAGATCGCCGTCCCAAAGATCATCCGCCTGCTCGGCTACGACAAGCTGCCGGCGGTGGGCGTCAAGCTCAACCGCCGGAACCTGTTCGCGCGCGATCAGAACCGCTGCCAGTATTGCGGGAAGCGGTATGCGACCACGGAGTTGAGTTTGGATCACGTCATTCCGCGGTCGCAGGGCGGCGACAACTCGTGGGAAAACATTGTCTGTGCCTGCATCCACTGCAACGTGAAGAAGGGCGGCCGCACGCCACAGCAGGCGCACATGACGCTCATCAACCACCCGGTGAAGCCGAAGCGCTCGCCGGTCCTGACCATCAAGCTCTCGGACTCGAAGTACGCGAGCTGGAAGCAATTCCTCGATTTTGCCTACTGGAACGTGGAGCTGAAGTAACCCGGGTTGACGACCGGGCGGACGGGCCGTATCGTCACCGGCCCAGTGGCAGGGAAGCTGTGTCGTGGAGCCCGTATTGGGGTTGCAGGCATGTCCGTCCAACAGTGGTCCGAGACCGTCGTGCTGGGTGAGTTGGGGGATGATCCGCAGTTCACGGATGACCTGGCGGCGATCGTCGACCAGTGCACGCGCGACCCGCGCCAGGACGTGCTCATCAATCTGAACGCGGTCAACTACCTGAACTCGTCCAACATCGCCCAACTGCTGAAGCTGCGGAAACTGGTGATGATCACCAACCAGCGCCGCCTGAAGCTGGCCGGTGTGAACACGCAAGTCTGGGGCGTGTTCCTGGTCACCGGGCTCGACCGCATCTTCGAGTTCGTGGACGACGTGCCTAGCGGGTTGGCCAGCCTGCAGATGGGGGACTGAGCCGGGGGACTGCCTCATTGAGAGTGACTGACCGCAGAGGTGGTACGGGCGTCCCGCCCGTCGCGGGAGCGGGCAAGATGTCGGTACCATCCAGCTTGGATTGATTTTGAGGCACTGCGCCAGCGTCCGGTGGGGGCTGTGCCTCGCAACCGCCGCTTACGCCGGCAGGGCCCGGGCAAACCCGCGGATCAGAAGATCCTGGTGCTTGTGATACCCCAGGCACACCAGCGGATAAAGCGTCTTGCCGGCCTGCTGGACCGTGCGACAGACGAACCGTTCCCAGCGACTGGTGGCCTCGGCCATGCGGCGTTCGACATTCTTCTGGAGCACGACCCACACGTCTTCGCGCAACTTCTCCGGGGTGCCGAACCCGCCGCAACAGGCGACCTGGCCGGCGCGGATGTTTCGCAGCGCTTCGGCCACGGTGGTGCCCTCGGTCAGCGTGTAGGTGGTCCCGACGCGGTCGGTATGCGTATCGCTGCCGGCGACGAGGACCTTGTTATGGTCGCGGGTGGCGTGCCAAGCGAAGGCGTTGTGCGCGTAGCTGCGCGTGCCGTTGAGCCCCTCGAAAACGTCGAACAGCTCGAGCATGGCTTCGATCTGCCAGGAGGTCAGGACGCGGTGCTGCGACGTCCACGTCATGTGGTTGAGGACGTAGAGCTTGTCGATCTGGCGGAGATACGGGATCAGGTCGTAGATGTTGCCGCGGAGGCGCTGGATTTCGCGGTGCTGGGCCTCGTTGTGATCGAAGACGTTGATGTGGACTACCGTGCCGTCCTCGGGGAAGCGGGCGGAAACCTCTTCGCCGAAGATGAAGTCCGCGCGGGGACCGAGGCGATCCACCAGGGCGAGGCAGCCGTCGATGGAGTCGTGATCGGTGATCGTCACGTAGTCCATCCCGCGGGCCTTCGCGCGGCGATAGAGATCCTCCGGCTCGCACAGGGGGTGGTAGACGAGGCCGGGCAACCAGCGCAGGGTCTCGTACGAAAACGTCGAGTGGCAGTGCAGGTCGATCCGCACGCCCGGACGTTGGTCAAAACACACGCGCTGCCCGCTTTCACGGCGGGCAGTGTATTCGAGAAGGGGCGTCAGCAAGTCACTCATCTATTGCAGCTCCAATGCCGGTACGGATGGGCATTGTGGGGAGGGATTGTAAGCGTTTCGTGCTCCGGGCGTAAAGAATCCCTTCGGTATGTCGTGCCGCGTTGGATGTCCGCCGCTAGGCCGGCACGATGCCGAGCGTGACCTCGTGGCCTTCGATCCGCGCCGTCTGGGTCTCCGTGCCGGCGGGCGGTGCGGAGTGGTGGATTATAGCGGCGAGGCACTCGTTCTGGATGGTATTCGCATAGCGGGCCGCAATATCCAGCACGGGCGCCGGGCCAGTCACGTATAAGGCGACGCGTGCCTCGTAGGCCAGTTTCTGGCTCTTGCGCAGTTCCTGCACCTGGTGGATCAACTCACGGCACAGCCCCTCGTCGCGCAGCTCCGGGGTGAGTTCGGTTTTGACGACTACGACGCCACCACGGCCCTGGGCCGCGGACCAGCCGGGCTTCGCCTCCAGCCGGACGGCGACCTCCTGCTCGGTAAGGTGCACGGCCTGGCCTGCGACGGTCACGGTCAGCATGCCGGTCTCGACGAGCGCCTTACGGGCGGCGGTCGGCTCCAGCGCGGTGAGGGCGGCAGCGACCTCTTTGGCGAGCTTGCCGAACTTCGGGCCGATGGCCTTGAAGTCGGGCTTGATCTGGTAGGTCACGTACTGCTCGGCCTCGGTCGTAAAGCCGACCTGCTTGATGTTCAGCTCTTCCGCGATAAGTGCGCTATGTGACTGCAGCCACTCCGTATGCTCTCGGCGGGCGAGGATGATCTCGGCCCGGGCGAGCGGCTGGCGGACCTTGAGCTTCGCGGCCGTACGCGCGGCGCGGCCGAGGGAGACGATCTGGCGGACAAGGTCCATCTCCTGCGCGAGCCCCTCGTCGATGAGCGTCTCATCGGCCGTCGGGTAGTCGCACAGGTGAACGGAGATCGGCTGCCCTTCGCCGCTGCGTGGCTCCGTGGCTGCGTGGCTTTGGTTGATGAGGTTCTGGTACATCGTCTCCGCGAAGAACGGCGTGAACGGAGCGATGAGCTGGCTGAGCGTCCAGAGTACGCCATAGAGCGTGTGGTACGCGTCCCACTTGTCCTGGTCTTTCTGGCCGCGCCAGAAGCGCTCGCGCGAGCGGCGGACGTACCAGTTCGAGAGGCCGTCGACGAAATCGTTGATCCGGCCGGCGGCGGGGTAGTTTTCGAAGCGATCCATGTTCGCGCGGACGTCGCGGATGGTGCGGTGCAGCTCGCTGATGATCCAGCGATCGAGCTCGGAGCGCTCGGCGGCGGGTCGCCAGCTTGTTCCCTGTTGCCTGTTCCCTGTTCCCTCGATCGCAAAGCCGTCGATGTTCGCGTAGATGTTGAAGAAGCTGAAGACGTTGTAGAGGCGCACGAGGAACTCGCGCTGCGCGTCGCGGATGTTGGCCTCCTGGAAGCGGACGGAGGTCCAGGGGGCCTGCGCGCTGAAGAAGTACCAGCGCATCGCGTCTGCGCCGTAGTGGTCGAAGATGTACGTCGGCTCCTTGTAGTTCTTCGTCCGCTTCGACATCTTCAGCCCGTCCTCGCCCATGACGTGGCCGAGGACGATGCAGGTCTTGTACGGCATGGGGTACGCGCGCGGAGCATTGGGTGACCCCGGCTTGAACAGCAGCGTACTGATCGCCAGTAGCCCGTAGAACCAGCCGCGCGTCTGGTCGATAGCCTCGCTGATGAAGTCGGCGGGGAAGCGCTTCGAGAAAGTCTGCACGCTGTTGTCCGCGTGCGGGAAACCCCACTGTGCGAACGGCATGCTGCCGGCGTCCCACCAGCAGTCGATGACTTCCGGGACGCGCCGCATGCGGGCGGTGGCCGTTCCCTGTTCCCTGTTCCCTGTTCCCTGATCCACAAACGGGCTGTCATACGTCCACGCGTCGATGTACGGCTTGTGGACCCGCAGGTGATCGGGGATCGTCGGATCTTCGCGTTTCGCCTGCTCCCAGACGCCGCCATCGGTGGCGCCGGGCTTGGCCAGCAGTTCCGCGTACGAGCCGATTGCTTCCATCTTGCCGGTCTTCTCGCAGACCCAGATCGGCAGCGGCGTGCCCCAGTAACGCTCGCGCGACAGCGCCCAGTCCACGTTGTTGCGCAGGAAATCGCCGAAGCGGCCTTCCTGGATGTGCTCGGGCAGCCAATTGACCGCGTCGTTGTTCTTGAGAAATTCCTCTTTGAACTGGCTTGTGCGGACGAACCAGCTCTGCCGGGCGTACTGGATGAGCGGGTCATCTTCCGACCGCGGGCAGAAGGGGTACTCGTGCTCGATCGTCGCCTGGTGATACAGGACGCCGCGCTCTTTCAGCTCCTGCATGATCTCCTTGTCGCAGTCCTTTACCCAGCGGCCCTGGTACTTTGCGGGGGCCTCCGCACTGAAGTTGCCGTCGGGCTTTACTGCGTTGATCAGCGGGATGGCGTCGAAATCGGCGAACCGCTGCCGCTCGTCCTGGAGCAGCAGGAAGTCCACTTCGCCGTACGCCGGCGCGATGTGCACGATGCCCGTGCCGGTCTCCAGGTCGATGAAGTCGGCGGGGACCACGCGCCAGGCGATGGCTTGCACGCTGCCGTCCTTGCACGCGGCGGTCTGGCTGGCCATCGTGCGGGCATAGCAGTCGAATGGCGGCGCATAGCGCAGGCCGATCAGGTCGCTGCCTTTGCACACGCCGATGGCTTCGAAGTCGTGCTTCGTCTTGCTGGCGACGTCGGCAACCAGCGGGCTGGCGATGTAGAAGCACTCGTTGGTCGTCTTGTCGCGCATCAGGGCGTAGTCGATGTCCGGGCCGACGGCGGCGAAGTGGTTGCTGATCAGCGTCCAGGGCGTCGTCGTCCAGACAAGGAGCGAAACGCGCTGAGAGGGATCGAGGGATCCAGGGATCGAGGGATCAAGGTGCGGCGGTGGGCGGCCTTCGCTCGACCCCTTGATCCCTGGATCCCTTGATCCCTTCTCCGGCACCAGCGGGAACCGGATGTACACCGACGGGTCCTGCACCGTTCGGTAGCCCTCGCCGACCTCGCCGGCGGAGAGGGCCGTGCCGCCCTGGGCCCACCACCAGACGACCTTGTGGCCCTGGTAGAGCAGGCCGCGCTCGAAGAGCGTCTTCAGGCTCCACCACACGCTCTCGACATAGCTTTGATGGAACGTGACGTACGCGTCCTCGAGGTTCACCCAGAACCCGAGCCGGCGGGTCATCTGCTCCCATTCGCGGGTGTAGCGGAAGACGCTCTCGATGCATTTGCGGACGAATTTCTCGACGCCGTAGGCCTCGATTTCCTCTTTCGTGTGGATGCCAATGCCCTTGCAGACCTCGACCTCGACGGGCAGGCCGTGGGTGTCCCAGCCGGCTTTACGCTCGACGAGCTTGCCGCACATGGTCTGATAGCGCGGGAAGAGGTCCTTGATGGCGCGCGTCAGGCAGTGCCCGGGGTGCGGCAGGCCGTTGGCGGTCGGGGGGCCCTCGTAGAAGACGAAGCGCGCAGCCTCCCGGCGCTGGTCCAGTGAGCGCTGGAAAATGTTGTGCCGCTCCCAGAATTCGAGCACGCGTTCTTCGGATTCAGGAAAGCTGAACTGAGCGGGCAGCGGCGCGAACATTCATACCTCCGCGGGACAAGAGCGACGTACGTCCGCGAAATCCTACACCATACAGAATCCCGGCCGCGCCTGCTACGGGCCGCCCGCAGCCGGTGACGTTGCCACCGCCGCGGTCTTGGCGGCCGGTTCGTTGCCGGCGACCGGGCCGTGGTCCTGAAACAGGCGAATCGCACGCCAGCGCTGACCGTGCCACCGCCACCACAAGACGACGCCCACAACGATGATGTACAGCGTGCACATCGACCACGGGCCGTTCAGGCCCCACCCGGGTGCCAGAGCAACGGTCGCGTAGCCGCCGGCGACGAAGATGCCCCAGCAGCAGACGGCCATGAGAATCGCCATGAAGCGCGTATCGCCGGCGCCACGCAGAGCGTTCATGTATGTGATGCCCATCGCGTCGAAGATCTGGAACACTGCGGCCCAGATCAGCACGTGCCCGCCGGCGCGAATGACCAGCGGATCGGTGTTGAAGATGGCGATCAGCGGTTCGCGGGCGAGCAGGAACAGCAGCCCGACCGCGCCCATGTAGATCATGTTCAAGGCGAGGGCGATGCGGGCGCGCCACATGGCTTCTTCCGGCCGGCCAGCCCCGATGGCGAACCCGACCTGCGAGCAGAGGGCGATGCCGACGCCGATCGCGGGCATGAAGGACAGGTGCATGAGCTGGAGCCCGACGTTGCTGGCGGCCGTGGTGTTCACACCGAGCGGCGGCACAATCAGCAGGAGGAACACGGCCCACGAGCCGATGTCTACCAGCCATTGCACGCCGGTCGGGCCGCCGATCCGCAACAGGCCGGCCAGTTTCTCCCAGCGCAGGCCGAGTGAATGGCGCGTGCCGAATTGGGTGTCGGTCTCGCGGTGGAGGATGGCCACCACGAGCACTCCGACGCGCACCAGCCAGCCAATCACGGTGGCCAGGGCCGCGCCGGCGACGCCCATGCGGGGGCAGCCCAGGTGCCCGAAGATAAACAACCAGTTGCCGGCGACGTTGACGACCAACGCGGCGAGGATGGCCACGAGGGCGATGCGCGGGCGCTGAATGCCGTTGAAGAAGCCCTCCAGGCCAATGCAGAGGACCGACGGCACGAGGCTCCACAGGGCGATGCGCACGTACGCGACTTCCATCTCGACCATCCCGGGCGAATGCTGGCCGAGTTGCGTCAGCGGCGTGAACCAGGTCGCGGTCGTGGCGGCCAGGGGGGCGGTGATCAGCCCCAGCGCCAGGGCGATGTACAGGCTTTGCCACGCGTAGCCGCCGGCCTCGCGGGGCTGGCCGCGGCCCACGGCCTGGGCGACAAACGTCTGTGTCGCGGTGGCAATGCCAAGGCCCAGACAGCCCAGCACGAACACGAACATGGTGGCGGGTGAGATGGCGGCCTGCGCCTCGGTCCCGAGCTGCGACACCATGACGAAGTCGACAAAGGTCATGAGCATGCGGGAGACCGTCATGGCGACAATCGGCAGCGCGAGGCGTACGAGCTCGCGCAGCGCGGTGCCCGTCGTCCACTCGGGATGCTCAACGGTCGTCGTCACGGCAGTACGCCTTTCCCGCCCGGGGTCGTCCCCGGGGAGTACGAAAAAAAGCCCCGGCAGTCGGTTGGCTGCCGGGGCGGTTGGCTTTCGCAGGCTGCGGGCGAGTCTACGGCGGCGCGGGTGACCCCGGCACGAACACGGGCTCCAGGTTCCAGGTAATCAACGGGCCCATCGGCTTCCTCGCAGCGCGAGCCGGTCGCGACGCATCGCAACCGCTCCACGAACAATCCAGTATGCTCACCACTGGCCCATCCTGTCAAGGCGGTGGTCATCATCAGTGGTGCATCCTTTGCGGTGGCCGTAGAATGTGATGGCAGAGACTTCCGGCTGCACGGGTGAACCGCATGCACGCAACACGGCTGTGCCTTGTGCTCTTGCTCGGCCTGGGTGCCGCCGTGACCCACGCGCAAATCGTGCAGGGCCAGGTGGTCGGCATCGGTTTCCAGACCTCCAAGGGGCCGGTGATTCGCGAGGGGCAATGGTTCCCCATACTCGTCACCCTGCAATGCCAGGGCAGCCAGGTGTTCAGCGGCGAGCTGCGGGTCGAGACGGCCGACTTGGACGGTGACCGCGTCGCGTATACGCAACCGCAGGTCACCCTCGCCGGCGAGGGCGGCCCGCCGAAACGGTTCTGGTGCTACGCGGTGGCCGAGGCGTTGAACGAACTGCCGACGGCCGTGGACCTCGTCAGCGACCAGGACGCGCTGGTGGCCGAGCTGCCGCTGCCGGCGCAGCCCGTCGCGACGCTTGTGAGCGAGGACTTGCTCATCCTGGACCTCAGCTATCCGCATGTGACGCGCCTGGACGGCCTCGAAAGCAGCACTTGGTCGCCCGGGGAACGCACGGAGGGGCGGCGGGAGTTTTACCGCAACGTGGTCGTGGCGCACCTGCCGGCGGCGGACCTGCCGGACCGGTGGTGGGGCCTCGAGGCGGTGGATGTCGTGATCTGGGACAAGCCGGACCCGGTCGTGCTCAGCATTGCGCAGCGCGACGCGCTGCGCGCGTGGGTCCGCGCGGGCGGGCAACTGATCATCGGCGTCGGGCCGCAGTGGGGCGCGCTGCGCAAAAGCGACCTGGCCGACATTCTGCCGCTGGCCGGCGAGGGCGCGACCGTCGAGGTCACGCGGCTCCCGGCGCTGTTCGACAACGTCGCGCCTTCCACCTGGCGCACGCGGGAGTTCCGCACGCCGGTGGCCGTCACGACCGCGCAGCCGGCGGCGGGCGCCTTTCGCACGCTGGGCGATTTCGGCCCGACGGGGGCGCTCGCGCTGGTGACGATGCGGCTGGTCGGGTCCGGGCGCGTGGTGACGTTGGCCGGCGGACTGGCGGACATGCTCGACCAGGCACCGCTCGAGGTGGACAAGTTGGTGGGGGCGCTGATCGATTTGAACCGCTATCCGACCGTGTTCAAGGACAAGGAAGCGGAGACGCTGCACTATGGACTCGATGACCGGGAACGGCTCTATGACGGGTTCGTGAAGCCGGTGCAGTTCACCGCCACCACCGCGCTGCTGGGCCTGTTCGCGTTTCTGTTCGTCGCCGCGTATATCGTGCTGGCGACGCTGGCGAGTTGGGCGTGGCTGCGCGGGCGAAAGCAGACGCACCTGAGCTGGACGGTCTTCGCGGGCTGTGCCGTGCTGGCGAGCGCGGCGAGCCTGGGGACGGTCAGCGCGGTGCAGGGGCTGTCGCGCGGCGTGCATTCGTTCTGCATCGTGGACCTGGAGGCGGGGTCGACGGAGGGGCGCGGGCCGTGCCTGTTCGGGTACTGTAGTCCGGTGCGGCAACGCGTGGATCTGGCCCTGGCCGGTGACGCGGGCTGGCTCCGACCGCTGGCCCGCAACCCGCGCGGGGCCACGCGCTACGTGACGCCGGCGCGCTACGCGAACCTGCCGACGCGTGGGCTGGTGCAGGACATGCTGGTGCGGGCGACGCTGAAGCAGGTGGCGGGGCATTGGGCCGGCACCCTGAACGGCACGCTGCGCGGCGACCTGCGCGTGGACCGGGCGACGGGGCGGCTGACGGCCGGGAGCTGGCTGGCCAACGATCTGACCGTCGGCCTCGACGGGGGTTACTTGCTGTTCATCGACCCGCGCCAGGACGCCGCCGGTGTGCCGTGGCGGGCGGCCGGCCTGAACACGCTCTACCCGCTGGTGGACGGGGACGCGGTGAAAGCGGACGTTGCGGAAGTGCCGCCGGCAGCGAACGTGCTGGTGGTGCGCGTGCCGGCGATCGCGGCGGGCCAGCAGGTGTCGGAGCTGGGGAAGGCGGAGTATGGCACGGTGGCCACCAATCGGGCAAAATGGGAGCGGCAGGGCACGCGGGCGCGCAGCGAATTGCTGGGCGACAAGCGCGACCTGCCGACGTTGTGGGGCGAACAGCAGAATTGGCTGAGCGGAGGGCTGAGCGGTCTGCTGCGGCTGCGCGGCGAAACCACCGCGGCCCTGCAGGCTGTGCTGCTCGGCTCGACGCGCAACTATCACCTGCACAACCGCGGGATTGACCTTGGCGGGGTGGGCCGGCCCCTCTCGCTGGAGGCGATGCCGCCGCTGGATATCACGCATTGGCTGCTGCGCGGGCAGGCCGTGCTGATCTGCTGGAGTTCGACGCCCGGGCCGGCGCGGCTGATGCGCAACGGACGGCTGCTGGACGCGTCGGAGGGCCTGACGGTGTATCGCGTGCGGCTGCCGCTGGCGTACGAAGGCGTGCCGCCTCGGCCTGAAGCGGGGCTGGGCGTGGAAGGTGTACCGTGATCATCCAGACCATCAACCTGACGAAGCGCTATGGCAAGCTGGTGGCCTTGAACAACCTGCACCTGGAGATCGCGGAGGGCGAGTGCTTCGGGTACATCGGCCCGAACGGGGCGGGCAAGACGACCACGATTCGCATCCTGTCGACGCTGCTGCAGCCGACGTGGGGCGAGGCACGGGTCTGCGGGCACGTCGTGGGTTACGAGTCGCGGAAAATCCGCCCGCTGATCGGCTACGTGCCGGACTTCTTCGGCGCCTACGAGGATATGGTGGTCCAGGAGTACCTGGAGTTCTTCGCCAGCGCCTATGACATCACGGGCAAGAAGCGCACGCAGATCGTTGGCGACGTGCTCGAGCTGACCGACTTGACCTTCAAGCGCGATGCACTGGTGGACTCGCTTTCGCGCGGCATGAAGCAGCGCCTCAGCATCGCGCGGGTGCTGCTGCACGACCCGAAGCTGCTGCTGCTGGACGAGCCGGCCAGCGGGCTCGACCCGCGCGCCCGCATCGAGATCCGCGAGCTGCTCAAGGAGCTGCACCGCATGGGCAAGACGATCCTGATCAGCTCGCACATCCTGCCCGAGCTGGCGGACCTGTGCACGAGCATCGGCATCCTCGAGCAGGGGGAGCTCATCTTCCAGGGCCCGGTCCGCGAGGCGCTGCGCCGCGCGCGGGTGGGGACCGTCGTGCATGTCGTTACGCCAGACGATGCCCAACGGGCCCGGCAGGTGCTCGCGGCGTTGCCGCACGTGGAAGATGTGCAGGTCAACGACGGGGCGCTGGTGGTGAACCTCAGCGCGGAAGTGTCGGACTTCAGCTTCATCGCGGAGGCCATGCTGCAGAACAAACTGCGGATCAACGAGCTGAAGCGCGAGGAGGTCGACCTCGAGACGGCGTTCATGCGCTTGACCAAGGGCGTGGTGCAGTAGGGTGGGCACCGCCCACCAAGAGCGGGAAAATGTAGGGTGGGCACCGCCCACCACTTTGGTGATATGCCCGAATATCGCCGGATGATTGCCCCGGGCGGTACGTTCTTTCTGACGCTCGTCACCTACGCGCGTCGCCCACTGTTCCGCGACGGGGCGCTGGTGGCGCTGCTGCGCGCGACGGTGGCGCGAGTACGTGGTGAACATCCGTTCGAGCTCCGTGGCGCGGTCGTGATGCCCGACCACATCCATCTGCTCTGCGAGCTTCCGGACGGTGACGCGGACTACTCCACGCGGATCGGGTTGATCAAGGCGCGGTTCACACGGGCTTTCCTGGCGGCGCACGCTGTTCCGGAACCGGTCTGCACGTCACGTCTACGGCATCGGGGGCGTTCCGTTTGGCAACGACGATTCTGGGAGCACACGATTCGCGACGACGATGATTTCGCCGCGCACCTGGAATACATCCATTACAACCCGGTGAAGCACGGTTGGGTGAGCTGCCCGCATGCCTGGCCGTACTCAAGTTTTTCGCGGTGGGTGCGTGAAGGACGGTATCCTGCGGACTGGCAGTGTCGTTGCGCGGCGCAGCATGTGATGCCGCCGGCATTTGACCACATCGCTCGCACGGTTGGAGAGTGATGCCGCGGGGATGGTGGGCGGTGGGCACCCCACGGCGAGGGGATGGTGGGCGGTGCCCACCCTACGGCGAGGAGGTGGAACTCGTGACCGCGTTCGTGCGATTGATGAAGGGTGCGGTGCAGTAGGGTGGGCACCGCCCACCAAAAGCGGGAAAATGTCGAGGGGAAAGGTGTAGGGTGGGCATCGCCCACCATTCGTAGAAACGGCGGGGCGGGCACCTTTGCCTGTGTACCAAGCAGGCGGAATCGCCGGCCGCAGTGCGGCACCCGTGCCCGGAAAAGGCCGGGGGCCCCAACGCACACGGAGGCTCCGAGACGGTACAATACTCGTTACAAGCTGGCTTCACGCCGAGCACGGAAAGCTGGGCACCATCGGTCAACCACGACCAAGCGCATGGCCCGGTGGCGTCCCTCGGGAACAGGACAACCAGCACGTGCCACGAGAACCGACCGTCGTCGATCACCTGCGCAGCCTCGACCTCGGGGCCGACGCCACCGGGGACGAGGTGCGGGCGGCGTTTCGACGGCTGGCACGCAAATACCACCCGGATCTGAATCGCACACCGGAGGGCAATCGCCGCTTCGTCGAAGTGATCGCGGCCTATCGGGCGCTGCAGTTGGCGATGGGCCTGCGTCCGAACATGGCCCACTACCGCCTGTGCCCGCGGTGCGGACACTACGCCGAGTTGCTGGACGGCCTGGACGGCCGACTGGGCTGTCCGGACTGCCTGCTCGGCATGATGGAGAAACGGCGGTATCTGCCTTTGCCCACGTTCGTGACCGTACAGCATTTGGGAGTGATCGTGCTGTACGCCGCCAGCGGCCTGTTCGCGCTGCTTTACGCTGGGCAAGGGTCGCCACAAATGGCCGTGCTGAGCCTGGGCTGTGCGGTGCTGGGGCTGGTGCTGCTCTTTTTCGCGTGCATGACGGTGCCGGACGTTGTCTCGGGGAGGCAGAGCCGGAGGCATCCGTGATGCCCTCGACGTATTCGGTGCGGATGCCGGGCAGGCGATGCGGTGGCCGTGATGTCGGATGAGCGCCTGTATTTCTGTCTGTCACTCGCGGCCGCGGGGCTCCTGATGCTGGTCGTCGCGGCTGGGCTGGCGTTCTCTATGCCGGGGGCGGAAGCGCCGGCGACCAACCGGCCCGCCACCGTCACCGGCGAGGGCGCTGCGGACGGCACCGACGCACCCAGGCCGCCGCCATCCCGTGTGCCCATCTGGCTTCCCGCGTTGCTGGGGGTTGCCCTGTTGGGTTCGGCGTTCGTCGTGCTTCTGCGGGGTTCAGTGTCGCCGGGCTACGCCGGTCCACGGGGCGATCGCACCTGTCGGCGCTGCGGACAGCGGCTCGACTCTGCGGCCGCGCTGGATTGTCCGAATTGCGCTGCGCCGACGCGTTGTCCGCAATGCGGGACTGACCTCACACGCGGTGAGGTTGATGTCTGCCCAACCTGCGGCGCCCCGTGGGGTTGCCGGTACTGCGGATACAGCCTGAAGGGCCTCGCGTCGAACCCGTGCCCGAGTTGCCACGCGCCCACGCTCTGCCACCGCTGTGGCGCTGAGTTGAACCACAACATCACCGGGCGCTGCGCAGGCTGCGGGGCGCGTATTGCCGGCTGGCGCGAGTGGCGTTGACGCGGAGACTACCGGGCCGCGGTGCGTGCCTGGATTGAAAGGCCAATCCCCGGCCCGCACCCGGACTGCTGTACGGCAGTCCACACACTTCACGTGGAAAATCCAGCCCCGTTGGTGGATGGGCGTTCACACGGCGCGGACCTGAACTTCCGGCGCACCGGACTTGCGTGCGGCGTGCATGAGCTTCTCGGCGGCCGCGGTTACCACGTCGAGCGCCTGAGCGCGGTTGGAGGCCTGCACGAACAGCAGCCCGGCATGCACGCCAATCGTCGCCTTGTGCTCGCCGTCAGAGAACGGGTGTCGGGCCAGGTGACTCAGGCAATTGTTGAGCCCCTCGGTCACGTCGCCGCGCCGGCAGGAATTGATCAGCACCATGAACTGGTCATCCGTCCAGCGCGCGACCAGCGCGTCGGACGGCAGGGCGCCGCCCAGCTCGGCAACAACGCTGCGGAGCACGTGATCGCCGAACGCTTTGCCGTGCTGGTCATACGCGGCCTTGAGCTGATCGATGCCGACGGACGCCACGCCGAGCGCCACGCCGTACCGAGCCGCCTGCGCAAGCAGCTTCTCAGCGGCGGCGGTGAACGCGGCGCGGTTTAGCGTGCCGGTCAGGGCGTCGCGGTCGCTGGCCGGCTGCGGACCGGGCACGGCGGCTGGTGCAGGTGCGCCCTGGGCGGCGGCGTCGCGCAGCAGGGCATTCATGCTGCCGACCAGCGCGGTCGTCTGGTCGGCGTTCTCGCGCGCCGTCTGGGCCAGCAGGTCGGTGAGCTGGGCGTGGGGCGTCAGGCCCTCGTTGAAGAACGTGTAAAGCTGCGCGAACTCCGCCTGCACGTCCGCGACGTACGTGGACATGTCCACCGGTGCCCCGCGCTGCTGGAAGAACTCGGACAGCTTCTGTACATCGCCATAGTGCCAGGCGTCCAGCGCGTGCGGGAAGAGCGCCGCGACGTACGTGGCGTCGCGCAGCGGCACGGCATCCACGAACTCGGTGAGCCGTTCGTAGTTGTGGTGGAACGCAATCGTGTCCACGAACATCTCGGGCAGCTCGAGTTTCTGCGCCAGCGCGCGGCCGACCTCGGTGTGATCGATGCCGAACAGGTCACGCTCGCTCTGCAACTGGCTGTCTACGCCGGTCTGCGGATCCTGCAGCAGCTTGAGGTACAACTGGCGGACGACCGAGTACATGACCGTGATGGCGAGGTCCTGGAACAGCCCGGCGACGAAGGCCTCGTCGGCCAGCTTCACGTCGAACAGGCTCGCGTAGCGTTTGGCGGCGACGGCCTTGGAGAGCGACGCTTCCCAGAACGCCTCGGATTCGGCCGGGGTCAGGCGCAGCTCGTTGTGCAGGCCGGTCATGCAGTAACTGATCGCCAGGGTACGCACGGTCCCGAGCCCGAGCAGATTCACCGCCATGCGGACGCTCGTGACCTTCGTGCGCACGCCGGCCCAGGACGAGTTCGACAGCGCCAGGAGCTTGCTGCTCAGCGAGCTGTCGGCTCCGATAACCTTGGCATAGTCCGCCGGCTCAGCCAGCGGGTTTTTGCCGAGCTCGACGAACTTGATCGCCACGGCCGCGGTGGTTGGCAGGTACGAGAGTGAGCCAATCCGGGCCGCGAGCTGTTGCTGCAGATCCGCCGAATTAACCGGAGCTTCAGTGGTGCTGCACGTTTGCGGTTCCATCGGTCGCCCTCACGCCGGCACGTCCGGGGCCGCGCCGCCGGCGTACGACCGTGCCTGCGGTCGCTCCCCCTCCGTCATGACCCCTACTTAGTATCGTGTGGGGATGGGGCCGGCTTGACTGCGGCGGCGCGGTGGCGTGCCGCGCCGGGGCCGCCAGTGCGCGGGTGCGGCCTGCGGCGGGTTGTACTCGGACGCGCGAAAGCAGGGCTGCGTTGTTGATCCTGGCGAACGATCGGGCCGATGATCCCGATGCGTGGGTTGATAAAACCGCGCTGTGTGCGGCCCGGGGCGACACGACTGGCCCCGGGACTGGGAGGTCCGGGCGTGGATCTGATTGCCACGACCAGCAAGCGTGCCCTGCTCGTCGGTGCCGGCGACTTCGTCCGGGACTTGGAGGCATTGCTGCAGGACGACGGCTGGATCTGCCAGCGCGCTGCGTCGACCTCCGGCGTGTTACGCCGCGTGCACGACCAGCCGGACCTCGACCTGGTCCTGCTGATACCGGGGGACGCGGTCGCAGACTACGTCGAGCTGTGCCGCCATATCAAGTTCGATGCACGCACGGCGTTCCTGTCAGTCATCTTCCTGCTTGCGGCCGACGTGCCGACGGGACGCGCGGCTGTGCTGGCAGCGGGCCCCGATGACTGCATCCGCCTGCCGGCCCAGCCGGATGAGCTGATGTTGCGGCTGTCGAGCGCGCTGCGGGCGAAGCGGGCCACGGACTCGCTTGAGGACGCGACGGCCGTCATCACGTCGCTGGCGAATGCCATCGAGGGACGCGATGCCTACACGCGCGGCCACGTCGAGCGCGTCAGCACCTACGCTGTCGAGATGGGCCGGCGGGTCGGCGTCCCGGCGGATGACCTGGCGGTCCTGCGCATCGGCGGGGTGGTGCACGACATCGGCAAGGTGGCCGTGCCGGACCATATTCTGAACAAGCCCGGAAAGCTGACCGACGAAGAGATCGCCATCGTGCAACGCCATCCGGTGGTGGGGCACGACATCCTGCAGCCGCTCCGGACATTTCGCCGCGTGCTGCCACTGGTGCGCTGGCACCATGAGCGGCCGAATGGGCGCGGCTATCCAGACGGCTTGCGCGCGGACGAGGTGCCGCTGCTGGCGCGGATCGTCGCCGTGGCCGACGTCTTCGACGCGCTGAACACCGCCCGCTCGTACCGGCCGGCGTTTCCGCCGCCGCAGTGCCGGGCCATCCTGCTGAAGGCGTCCGCCGACGGAGACTTGGACGCCGAACTGGTCACCGTGCTGCTCGAGATGCTGGACCAGAGCGCCAGCGCGCTCGGCGCAGCGGTTCCGGACGTGCTGGCGGCGGGTGGCATGATCGCCAACCGCAACTGACGCTCGGGCGACGGGGGTACGCGTACAGGATCTGGACCGCAGACGCGTCGCGGCGGGCCCGCTATACTGGATGCCCTCGGCCGCGGCCCACAGCGGTGGGGGCCGGCGGACGCTGTGTGGCCGGTCCTTGGACGGGTGTGCGGCGCGCATGGGAATCCTCCGCGACATCGGGCTCTGGCTGTGGCGGCTCTTGCCGGCCAACCCGATTCTCGTGCGCGTCGTGTCCGGCGGAGGGCGCCGTACGCGTCATCTCTGGGCGCGCATCGTCTACCTGGGCGTGCTGGCGCTGGTCTTCCTGCTTGGGGGTGGGTTGTTCCTGTCGGCGGGCCAGCAGTCGCTCGCCGATCTGGCCAAGAAGGCCACCAACACGTTCATGTGGGTGAGTGTTACGCAGCTCTTTCTCATGAGCTTCGTCGCGCCCGTCTTCTGCGCGGGGGCGATCACGCAGGAGAAAGACGCCAACACTTACCACATCCTGCTTACCACGCCCCTCAGCAACGCCCAGATCGTGCTGGGGTCGCTCTTCAGCCGCATCTACTTCGTCTGGGCGCTCCTGCTCTCCGGACTGCCGATCTTCTGCATCACCATGATCTACGGCGGCGTCACCACGGCCGAAATCCTCGAGAGCTTCGGGTTGGCGGCCTGCACCGGGCTGCTGACCGGCTCCATTGCCATCATGATCAGTTTCCTCAAGATCGGCACACGACGGACGATCTTCGCGTTCTTCGCCGGCGTCGCGGTCTACCTGGTCGGCGTCGAGCTGCTGGGCCTGTCGTCGTACGGCCAGTTGGCGGCCGCGCCGGCCGCGTTCCCGTTCTTCGACCCGCTGCGGCCATACCGCATGAGCTGGCTTGCGCCTGTGCACCCATTCCTGGCGCTGCTCGTCGTGACCGGCCAGACGCCCGCGCCCGATCCGGCCGCGGTGCAGGCGGCGGGCTGGCCGGCACGCTGGCTGCTGGCGTACCCGCAATACGGGTACGTCGTGCTCACCACGGCGGCGTCTGCCCTGATGGTGCTCATCAGTCTGATCTACGTCCGCCGGGGCGCGCGCGAGGGCGAGACGACGTGGCTCTCGCAGCTCGTCGAGCGCGTCGTGCCGCATCGCGCCGGCGAGCGCCGCCGGACGCCGCGCCGCGTGTGGCGCAACCCGATCGCCTGGCGCGAGGCCGCGACGCGCGCCTCGGCGGGCGGGCGTTCGTTTCTGCGGCTGTTCTTCATCCTGGCCGGCATCGTCATCGGGTTCTATCTGCTCATCGTGTACCACGCCGGCGGGTTTGGCTCCGGTGCGGTCGGGGCGGCAGCGGTACGCGCCTGGCTGACTCCGCTGGTCTGGATCGAGCTGGCGGTCATCCTGCTGGTCGTGACGAACACGGCCGCCACCACGCTGACGCGCGAGAAAGAATCGCTGACGATCGAGCTGCTGCTGTCCACGCCGCTTACCAGCCGTTACATCATCGCGGGCATGTTGCAGGGCCTGGTACGGCTGGTGATTCCGCTCATCGCCGTGCCCACCCTGACGATCGCGGCCTTCTGGCTCGCGGACCTGCTGCACACCGGTGCGGCGATGGACGTGATGACCATTGAGGCCGTGTTCCTCGTGCCGCTGCTGATGACGGCGTTCGCGGCGCTGGCGGCGATGGTCGGGCTGCACTTCTCGCTGCTTTCGCGCAAGACGGTGCAGGCCGTGATGGTCAGCACCGGCATCGTGATGGGCGCGGCGGGCCTGCTGACCGCGTGCGGGCTGGCGTTCCGCGGGACGAACCCGACCATCGCCGCGGTCGTGTTGCCGTTTACGCCGGTGTGGGGCTTGCAGAGCCTGCTTGATCCGTGGGCGGTCGCGGAGGCCGCCAACGCCGGCAGCCGCAGCCCGGTGTCGGTGGGCGATCTCATCGCGTTTCGCGTGACGCGGATCGTCTTTGCGCTGGTGGCGGCCGCGGTGTACCTGGCGATCACCTACGCGCTCTACAGCAGCATGGTGCGCAGCTTCGATATGACGGTGCGGCGGCAATCCGTGTGAATGAGGGGAGTCGCGGTTCAGGCGGTGGCGTCTCGAGTGCGCGGCGTGCCCGCGGCGGACGCGGGGACGAACCGCGAGCGCTCTGGGCGCTGACACAGGGCCGGTATGCCGCCCGCGGCCGAGTTCGCCGGTATGTCGTGAATCACGACGGCGCCGGGCTCAACCAGTGCGCCACACCCGATGCGCCGGCCGGGAATGACCGCAGCGCCGATGCCCAGCGTCGCGAAGTCCTCGACCGTGACGGTGCCGGCGAGTCGGACGGCCGGGTGCAGAAACACGCCCCGCCCGAGGACGTTGTCATGTTCCGCGATCGCGCCGGCGGAGATGACGGTGTGGGGCCCGATGCGGGCATGCACGCAGATGGTGGCGCGTGGCCCGATGATGACGTGTTCGCCCAGCACGGCGGAAGGGGAGATGCTGGCAAGCGGGTGGACGGCGGACGCCAGGCACATGCCGCGGGCCTGAAGCGTCTCGGCGAGCGCGACGCGTGTCACGTTGTCGCCGATCGCGACGATGGCGTAGCGGATGCCCGCGCGCAGCAGCTCGTGGACCTGCTCGATTCCGCCGCGCACCGGCAGGCCGGCGACGATCTTGCCGTGGCGCGCGGGATTCGAGTCCAGAAAGGCGACGGGCTGGTAGCGCTCGGCCTGCTCAAGAATGTCCTGGACGAGGCTGCCAAGTCCGCCGGCACCATAGATGACCGCGGGGTCCATCATCTCAGCTCCGCTGCTGTTCCTATCGGCCGAAGTAAGCGGGCGGGGTCGGCGTGATATACGCGACGGCAGAATGTGGTACCATGTGCACGCCGCCCGGGTTTGCGGGCGACCACGGACGGGAGTTCGACGATGGTGTCCTGGATTCTTGCCACGCTTTGCACAACCTGGTTGTTCGTTTCTTCGCCCACGGCGCAGGATCCGCCGGTGCCACCGGCAGAGTCTCAGCCGGCCAGCAGTCAGCCTGGCGCGAGCGGGACGACGCTGCGAAAGCCGCCGCAGGCGGCGATCCTGCGCGGGCTGCTACGGCGGGAGGATCGCCCCGCGCCGATTCGCCCGCAGGACCCCAGTACGGGGGCAACGCAGCCCGAAGCCGGCACGGATGCCAACGGCCAGCCGCTGTTGCTGGAAGGCACGCTGCTGGTGGAACGTCCCGGGCGGCTGTTCATCGAGGCTGACCGCGCCAAATTCGTATTCCAGGCCGGCGCGGACTCTCAGGCCACGCAGTCGCTCGAAATCCTGCCGAATCAACTGCTTGAAGCAATGGAGCGCGAGGCCCAGGGCGGGCTGGGCGACTTCATCATCACCGCGGAAGTGACACGTTACCGCGATCGTAACTATTTGATCCTGCGAAAGATACTGCGTCGAGTCGCGCACGGCAACCTGAGTCCCTGACTTGCGGGACCGGATCCGTAAATCTGGATAAGGTGGGGGAAAGGGGGTCAATAAAGGCTGGCCATAATTGCTCAGTTGCCCCCATATAAAGCAGCCCTAATCAAACAACAACGCTGTATCTGGTGGCCTGTCACGACTGTCCATAAACCTCGCGAAGGAATCGCGATGTGGATGGTAAAATTGGTAATTGTTTCCGGACATCTGGGGAAAATATGTGATATTATAACTGCGTCCGATTAGTTAACGCTGTGAAGGCGGTAGCTGCGGGTCTCCTCGGCTCGCCGCGACTGATCGTGGCCAGTGTGGATCCCGGTCGGCACGGCCGCTCAGGGATGGGCTGCGGACGACCGAAGCGCATCGGCCGGGCATGGAAGCCCCGCCGATGCAACCCTTCAGCGCTGCGGACCCGACTTGGCACGGAGTGCGTGAGGGCGACCTGAAGAAACGACGTCCCAGGCCATCATAAATCGGCATCCATACGATGCATGGTTGATGGCCCCCTCGCTCGAAACCCAACCCCCCCTCCTGTGGACGTCTATCTGGGTCGCCCTTTTCTATTGCGCGATCGGCGTCAAGGCGCTGCGGCCGGCGCGGCCCGCAGCCATTGGTAATCCAGTGTCGAGTGGCTGCCATCGAGGCCGCCGCCCCACGAGAGCATAGCCGCGGGGAACCCGTCGGCATCGTCGTCGGCGTAGCGGATGGCGAGCAGCAGTAGATCTCCAGGGGCAAACGGACCAGCTCCGAATGTGCTTGCGGGGATCGTGAAAGAGAGAATCCGCGGTCCGGTTGCGGGGGCGTCGACCGTGCAACGCCAGCCGGCAAGCTGGCCCGCGGACGTGGTGTGCAGGGCCTGCGGCTGTGGGGCGGTATCCGCGGGAGCAACGCGGACTTGGGTCAGCGCGTCGCTGCCAACGCGTGTAATGCCGATGAGGAGCTGGTCGCCGCTTTCCCGCGCGTGCGCGTCCGCCGAGAACGGGACCAGCCGGTCGTCTTCGATGAGGAGGGCGAGTTCAATGGCGGCGGGCGTGTAGGCGCCGTGGACGCTGACGGAGGCAGTGGCGCGCTGTTGCGCTGCGGGGGTTAGGGCTGCGACGCGGAAAGTGGGCTCGGTCAACTTGCGGTCGCCGGCGGGCAGCAGGTTGGTGAGCGGTCGCGCTGCGAGAGGCAGGTCGATGGTCTCACCCTCGAGGGATAGCCGCAGCGTCAGTTCGACGGGACGTGGCGGCTCGCCCGGCTGGGGCGTAAGGGTGATGACCTGGCGGATCGTGTCGCCGGCTGCGCCGCGCATTGCCACGGCGGACGCGGACGCAGCCAACGGTGAGGGCTTCGGGAGGCGAAGTTGGACATAGCTGCCTTGGAGGTTGCGTGGCGCGTCCAGCTCGAGTTCGAAGGAGGTGTTCGTTCCGTAGAAGACGGTCGCCGGTACGCGGAACCAGGGTGGTGCCAGCGTCAAGGCCGGCTCGGTCTCGGCCTGCTTCAGGGCAAGGGTCAAAAAGAGCGGACGCGGGATGGTGGGCACGAGCGGTGGAGCGCTCGACGTAACGACGGTGCGGCTGCGTCGTTCAAAGTCCTGCACCGTGAAGTCGCCCGGGGACGTGCTGACCGGGACGAGGGCGATAGGGAGCAGGCGATTGGGATGGGGCAGCAGCACCGCGACCTGGCGTTTGACGCCGATGAAGAGAGCGGACTCGAAGGCGTCGGGCGTGCCCGGGAGCGGCCCGGAGCACCGATGTCCAGTGAGGATGCCCGCGGCTGAGGCAAAGCCGAGCAGCGGTGTGCGCGGGCTGAAATCCCGGCGGATCAGGCCGCGCCGGGTCGCCGGCTCGGCGGATTCGTTGTCGTCGTCGCGCAGATCGAACCACGTCAGGGTGGCCACGCCGGCGCGGGCAGCGCGGACGTAGTGGCGCAGAACGTCTTCGGCGTCGGAAAAGTGACCGGGGCCAATGAGCGGCTCGCTGAGATGTGACCACCAGTACGAGGGGTGCCATTCGAGGCCGGTCTGCGCGCGAAACGCCTCGAGCGCCCGGAGGCTGGTCGTTGAATCGCCGGTCGTTTCGAAGCCGAGCGGCAGGTGCGGATTGGCGCGGGCGAAGGCGGCCAGATCGAAGTCCGGGGCGTCAGCGGCGACGCGGATGGGCGGCGGCAGCACGTCGATCTTGGGGTGGGTCTCGGCGAGGCGTGCGCGCAGGGCAGCGACGGCCTCGAGCTGGGCCGCGAGCGTGGCTTGGCCTACGGCTGCGGCCTCGAGCCGAAAGCGGACGAGCCGCTCGCCGAAGTGACCGGCCAGAGCGGTAATTAACGCGTTGAGCGGCTGAACGCGCGCGGCGGGATCGGGCGGAAGCCATTCGGGCGGTTCGGTGATGACGAGCAGGGTGGCCATGTCGCGCGACACGATTGGAATGATTGGATCGAGCAGTGTGAAATCGAATGCGCCGGCCTTGGGCTCGATGAGTCGCCATGGTGCGTCCAGGGCCAGCAGGTTGACGCCGATGTCGCGCGCCACGCTGATTTCCAGGAGTTGATCGAGTTCCGGCTCGCGCAGCAGGTTCGTGCGGACGCCGAAGAACGTGGACCGGCCGCGCGAGACGCGGCGGTTGCTGGGTGTGACGGCGATGCTGGTCTCGACGGCGTTGGGCGTGCTCCAGGCGGAGGCGCGCGCCTGGGCGACCAGCCGATAGAGCCCGGGCTCGCGGATCCGCTGCGAAAAGTCCAGCTTGCGGCGCGAGCGGAAGTCGACGCCGCTGGCGGGCAGATTCAGCTCAGCGCGCTGCGTCTGGAGCACGGTGCCGTCCGGGCGCATCCAGGCGAGGTCGACGGTCAGGTTCAGGGCGGTCTGTCGTGAGCGATTCTCGAGCAGCACGGCCGCGCGAATGTCGGAGCCCGGCTCGTAGATGCGGGTTGGCTCGTCAAACTCGAAACCGCCCTGGATCAGCTCCTGCGGGCGTACGCGGTGCTCGACCAGCAGCTCGTCGAAGAACACCGACTGCTTGCCGAGCCGGTCGGTCGTAACGCGATAGCCCTGAATCTGTAGTGGGTAGGCCAGCGGTTCGGTGCCGCGCACACGCTGTAGCTTGTCCGGCTTGAGGTCGGCGCTAACCGGCACCCAGCGATGCGGGAGTTTCACGATCTGGACGGGCGACTCGAACAACTGGCCGCGGGCGTCGCGCACGCGAAACGCGATGCCGTTTTCCCCTTCGTTGATCCAGCAATAAGTGGAGACGCGGTCGGCCTGTGAGAAGCGGGTCGGCTCGCGAAAGGTGAGATCGCACGCGACACTAACGGCGTGCGTCGTGGCGCCGATCTCCAGTGTCAGCGAGCCTTGGCCGCGCGCGGGGATCGCGACCCGGCCCACGCGGCAGTCGCTGGCGAGCACATTCCGGGCCTCGGCGATCTGGGCGGCGACGGACGCATCCTCGAAGTCGGCCAGCACGGTGAACGCCGGCTCGTCCGCCACCACGCAAGGTGGATGCGCGAGCAGCCCAGCCGCAGCCAGCATGTATGCCGACAGGGCCGGTGATGACGTTGGCCGGGCTCTGGACACGACGGGTCTCCGGGTGCGACTCACGCGCCACGGGCGCACGCCAGCAACTCCTGCCAGCGCCGCGCATATATATGCTTATCGGCGACATGTTGGCGCGCGCGCAGGGCGCGGGGCGACGCCGCGGAGCTGCGTAAGAATTCTAGGCGTTGCCGGAGTGTCCCAAGGTCGGCGAAGGTTTCGAAATGCTCCCCGGGGTGCAACACGTCGCCAAATGCCGACGCGGGCATACGACCACCGGCGGCGTGGACCAGGAGCGGCCAGCCACGGGCAGCGGCGTGGAGGGCTGCCGGGTGCAGGGGGTCCGGCTGGCCCGCCAGCACGCAGGCCCGTGGACGCCAGCCGGGCGGAATCACGGGGTCTGCCCGCAGATGCGTTGCGAGTGACTTGAATTGTCCGCCGGACGGACGCTGCCAGCCGTGGCCCCAGGTGTAGACCGGCGCGCTGCGTGCGGCGGCGGCGGCGGTCTGCGCGGCGATTGTCGCGGGAATCAGAACCTGGGCGATCAGCCGAACGAACGCGGCCCGCAACTTGTCGTCGGTGATGGGATAGTGGCAGTCGCGTTCGGCGGTCGCCAGCAGACCCTGGGCGTCGAGGACGCGCGCTTCCTGCCAGCGCCGCGTCACCTGCTGACCCAAATGCTCCCACAGCATGAGATGGGCGTGTTGCTCGATGCCGCAGGACGTCGGTGTCGCGTCGGGCAGATCGGCCGCGATCACCACGGCATCATCCGGGGTATCCGAGCTTGTGTCTGCGGGAGGCGGCGAGCACGCCCAGTACCAGGGATGGATGCGCTCCGGCGCCACGCCGGCGTCCGCGAGCGCGCGTGCGATTGTGGGGGAGGCGGCGAGGTACTGGGTATCGTTCGCGAGAAGTTCGTCCGGGCGGGTCGGCGCATCGAGCTGCCACACGTACGTTACGCCGGGCGCGGCGATGGGCAGGTGGCTGCGCGGGTGATTCACGCAGACCGTCAGGTCCGGCTGGAACGCGGCGAGCGCTTCACAATGAGCAAGGGCGTGTGCGTGCAGCGGGTCGGTGACGGCGCTGAGCAGGACGGGCCAGCCGAGTTGTCGCGCCGCGCGCGTGATGTGCTCGGCGACGTTCTGAGTCGGAGCGTATGTCGTGAGCGAAATCACGGCGACGCGCGGCCGGTCGGGGAGAGCGCGAGCGGGTGGCCGGGGAGCGGCGGCGAGTTCGCGCAGGCGGCCGGCGCGCTGCTGCGTGATCGTTCGCAGCACGTCTTCACCCAGCGTCCGCAACGCGGCGACGCGCGCGGCGGGCACCAGAAACGGCAGCAGAATTTCGCCGGGCGAAAGCAGGCCGGGGTGCCGTTCGAGGAGTTGTGTCAGGAAGGCGTATTCGCGTTCCGGCGGAACGAGGATACAGCGGTGGCTGTTTAGCGCGGCTGCGAGATTCTGGACGCGCAGCACGGCCGCGAGGGCGCGTGTGTCGTTCTCCATGACGAACACAGCGCGATGGGCCGGCAGGCGCTCCAGGAGCATGACGATCTCAGCGCCACTGCCGCACGTGGGCAGGGCGGGGTTTTTGCCACTGGGATCGAGCTTCGCGATCAGGCTGCGCGCCCGGGCGAGTGGTGCGGCCGTGCCGCCAAGCCACGTGGGCGGCGCGCCCGGCGGTTCGATGCGGTAGGTGACGAAGTCGTCGAGGGCCAGTGCGGGGCGCCAGTGGTCCGGGAGCGCGACACGCGCGAGCTCATCAGACAGCCCGGGGTTCTGGCCCTGCAACGCCGCCAGGTTGGCGGACCACACGGTCGGGTCGAGGTTGGCGGGGCGCAGCGCGTCGAAGTGCGTCAGGTCGATCCTCGTCGGGTCGGAGCTCATCGCTGCGCGCCTCCGGTGCACGCCGCACGATCAGCGGGCAGGATAGTACACGGCCAGCCAGACCAGAAACGCGCACCAGAGGATGAAGAGCGCGATGAGCGCGACGAGCGGCCACGCGGGCCGGCGCGGATGTGTGCCGAGCGGAGCGTCCGGCGGTGATTGGGTTTTCGTGTCGACCATGGCCGGTTTCCTGTGCTAGCCGCGCGCGTCCGGTTCGGGTTTGGCCGGCGCGGCGGCGGCGGGATCGGGGGCGAGTGCGGGCGGTCCGTGTGCCAGGCGGCGGACCTCGGGCAGCACCCACTCCGCGGCGAACGTTCGCAGCGTACTGGCGACCGGGATGGCGAGCAACATGCCGAGCAGGCCGCCGAGCTGACTGCCGATCAGCAGCGCGACCACGATGACCAGCGGATGCAGCCCGGAAGCCTGGCCTTCGATGGCTGGGCTGAGGACGAACGACTCGATTGCCTGCACCGCCATATACACTGCCATCGTGAGCACGACCGGCCAGAGCCAGGGGGTCCCGGAATCGTTGGCAGCGAGGAATGCGAACACGAGCGCGGGCGGCAGCGCGAGCAGCGACATGAACGGCACCAGGTTCAGCACGCCGGCGAGCAGTCCCAGCGCCAGGCTGTAGGGCACGCCGACCAGCGTCCAGCCCAGCGCCATGAGCAGCCCGACCACGAGGCATACGATGCACCGGCCGCGGAAGAATGTCGCCATCGCCCCGTCGATTGTCCGTACGGCGCGGATCACGTTCTCGCGGTACGCCGCCGGCAGGTAGTCGCGGATCAGGGCGATGCCCTCATTGAACCGCCACAGGAAATAGAACGTGAACACGGGCACGAGCACCAGGAAGCTGAGGCAATTGGCGACGTTGGCGGCGGCGGCGCTCGCCTGGTCGAGGACCACACGCGCAATTCTGATTCCGTGTTCCTGGAGCAGCGGTGCCGCCCAGGCCCACCAGTCTCGGCCGGTTGCCGCGGCGGTTGCGGGTGCGGTTGCCGCAGGCTGTGTTTGCGCCTCGGCCTGCAGTCCCGCGATGAATTTTCCGGCCACCTGCACGTAGTGGGGGATGCGGGCCTGCAACTCGGCGAGCTGCGCCAGCGTCCGGCTGCCGGCGTACAGTCCCCCGACGAGCACGACCAGCGCCAGCAGGGCGAATGCGACGATCACCACCGCCAAGCGCGGGATGCGCCGCTGCCGCTCGAGCCAGGTTACGAGCGGATTGAGCACGTAAGCCAGCGCGGCGGCGACCAGCAGCGGCGTGAACACGCCGCGGAGCACGAACGCGATCCAGCAGAGCAGCCCGAGCGCGATCAGCAGGGAGCCGAATCGAATCCAGCGCCGGGCCGGCTCGGAGAGGCTGGGGATATAACTCGGCATGCCCAGCGGCGTCCCTACCCTTCGGTGTCGTCCATGTTGATTTCGTATGTCCCGAACGCGGTGTCGAAGTCGTAGACATCGTCGAAGTCAGTGATGTCGTCCGAGTCCTGCCGGCCCATCATGTGCAGGCCGATCATCAGGTAGACCATCTCGCCGAAGTCACGCGTACGGTGGATGTTCCAGCGGCGAAGCACCTCGCGGGCCAGTGGGCCCCACATCTGGATCGCCAGATGACGGAGCGCCTCGCACAATTCCTGCCCGGTCACGTGACGCGGGCCGGCGTCCGCTTCCGTGCCGTACTTGCCGCGGGTCGCGAATTCGAGGCCGCGATGCAGGAACTCGAACGCCTCGGGCGCATAGCGTCCGTCGGCGCGAATGGCCTGCTCGAAGCGTTCCATCAGCTCCACGTCCATAACCGCCATTCCCTCGCGCGCACTCAACCCGCCGCACCCCCGCCCGCCGGCGGCGTCCCACCCTCGGTTCGCCCGCGGCGGCGACGCCGTCCCCGGCGGCGGCGCCGCGCCGACCCCTCGGGGCGCGCGGCCGGCGCCTGGTCGGGCAGCGCGCCGGGCGGCACCGCCGGCGCGGGCGCTGCCGGGGGGGCTTCCGCTTCTGGCGCTGGCGGCGTCAGCTTGCTCTCCGGTGGCGGTGGAGCCACGGGCGGCCGCGCCGGGGGGCGCCCCTGGTCACGCGGGTCGCGATCGCGGCGCCGGCGCTGGCCGGCGTCGGCGGCGCCGCCGCGTGTCTCCGTGGGTGCATGACCCGCGGCCGGCGTTTCCTTCGGCGGCGCGGGTGGCAGGTTGAACGCGCGGATTTCGTCGAGCGGCACGGCGAAGGGACGATTATCGTCGGTCTGCACCAGCACCAGTTGCGTGAGCACCTGGCGATCGACGACGGTCGCCGGCCCGTACTCGGTCTCCACGCGGCTGCCGGTGCGCGGCAGGCGTTTACTGAGCTCTTCGTAGCCAAAGTGCTCGTAGCGCAGACAGCAGCGCAGGCGGCCGCAGCGCCCGGAGACCTTGCTCGGGTCGAGCGTCGACTTCTGGAGCTTGGCCATCTTCATGTTCACGGGCCGCAGCTTCTTCAGGAAGTTGCGGCAGCAGCACTCACGCCCGCAGACCTCGTAGTCGGCCACCAGCCGGGCTTCGTCGCGCGCGCCCACCTGGCGCATCTCGATCCGCGTGCGGTAGCGCTGTGCGAGCTGCTTGACGAGCTGCCGGAAATCGACGCGCGTCGGCGAACCGAAGTAGAAGACGATTCGCTCGCCGCCGAGCAGATGTTCGGCGGTGATGATCTTCATGTCGAGCTTGAGCTCGTGCGCGGCTTCGGCGCAGTGGTGAATGTCATCGCGGACATGCGCGTTCAGGCGCGCGTGCTCGTTGACGTCCTGCTCGCTCGCGACGCGCAGAATGCGGCCCGCGCGCGGCCGGCAGAACTCTGCGCCGCTGGTCTTGATGTACGCGAGCATCGTCTCGCGCGGCACCCCCAGGTCGCAGCCGCAGCCCGGCACCGGTGCGCCCACGGGCTGGCCGAGCTCGATGCCGCGCTCCGTCTGGACCACCACGCGGCTGCCGCAGGCAAAGGCGAGGCCGGGCTTGCAGGAAAACTCGCCCAGGTATCCCATCGCCCCATAGCGCACAACACGGGCCGGGCGCAAGGGCTCCTTGCGCGGCTCACCGCCAGGTGCGCCGCCACCGCGGTCGGCGCTACCCGGGGCAGGGTTCAGGTTGTCGGGTTCCGTTGCCATGGTCCAGCCATCGCGGGCGCGCTCGGCTCGCAAGACGCGCGCCGCGCCCGCAGTTAATTCTAACGTATTCTGGCGTTATTGCGGAACGGCGACAAGCTGATCGAGGGCGCGGCGGCCACCGATCTCCTGGGCCCCGAGCCAGACGCGCGCCCCGGCGAGGTCGCGGGCACTGGGTACGACGTACGTCTGGGCACGCAGTTCGCCGGGCAGGACGGCCAGGAACACGCCTTCCTGCTGGGGCCGGTGCGGGGGCTGGCAGAACGTCTCGAAGCTCACCGGCCGGTTCGAGGAGTTGCGCAGCGACTGCTCGATGACGAGGTCGTCACCCTGCCACCAAGCCGTCACGTCGATCGAGATGTTGCGCAGGCCGATCTGGATGGGCACGTCGAAATGCAGGTCGACGTTATCCGGGCTGCGCAGCCGGATGTCCGTGCCCATGGGCTGCTCGACTGCCAGCTCGCGCGGCGGCAGCTTGATCTCGAGCCGCTGGGAGAGCGTCTGGCCGGGGGCCAGGTGCACGGGGATGGGGTTGGGCGTCAGGTTCCAGGAAGAAGGCACGGTCAGCTCGATGGTGCCGTACAGGTCGGTGTCGTACGGGTTGCGCAGCGTCAGCACCGGCCGCGGCTCGGGTTCGTGCAACTGCAGCAGGGCGGGCGCGACCCGGAAGCTGTCCTGCAGCAGCAGCAGCTCGGCATTCAGGTTGGTCAGAAAGGCTGGCGTGTTCGTCAGTGGCACATGGGCCCGCAGGCCGTCGAATTCAAGCGGCACCGTGCAGCCGTCCAGCCGCGTCAGCTTCGCGTCCGGGCCGACGTAGAGGTCGGCAAAGACCGGTGCGTCGTCGCCGCGCCATGTCCAGAAGACCAGCGTCTGGCGGCGGCCTTGCCCGAACAGGATCGCGAGACCATCGCCCGGCAGCTCAAGCGCCGTGACAGCGGACAGGCCGGACAGGAAGTGCACGAGCGTCCGCAGCGCGATGTACTCGTCCGTGGGCTGCCAGTGCGCCACGCCGCCGGTGGGCACCAGCTCGAACGGGGCCGGCACGTACACGCGGGTTGCCCCCAGCGCCTTCGCCAGTGTGACCCGCTGCGCCAGGTCCGCCAGCCGCGCCGCCTTCGGCACGTTGCGACCACGCTCCACGCCGAGGCTGAACCAGCTCGTGGCACTGCTTGCGGCAGCGGCGGGCTCGTCGCCCTCGTCATGCGACAGGAGGAACGCGAGATGCCACGGCAGCGCGGCTGGCGGCAGCGATGCCGGAAGCCACACCGACCATGTGAATGTGCCGGGGGGCAGCAGGCCCGGGGTGGCCGGTGGGATGGCCGGCATGCGCTCCAGGGGCGTCTCCGCGTTCGCCAGCGTTTCCAGGAGCGCGGCCGTGGGAGCGAGGTCCAGCGCGGAGCAGGGGATCACGAACGGGGGAATTGCCGTAAACCGCTCCAACCGGTGTCGCACGTCTTCCACAGCCGCGCCGGTCCAGGCCGGCACCTCTTCGACCTCGTCCGCGTCGCTGCCAAGCTGCCAGGCCGCGAAATGGTTGCCCAGCGCGGCGAGCGCCGGTCCGAGGCGTTCGTCCCAGCCCGGACCGCCGCGGAGTGCGCGGGATACCGTGGTGCGGGCGCGGGACTGGTCTGCACTTGTGAACGGCAGCACCACGGCCGTTGCTTCGATCTGATCGGCGCCCAAAGCCTGAGCGAAGTCGCGCACCTGACGCATGTAAGGCATCTGGTCGAGGTCGGGGGACGTACCGACGATCGGCAGTCCGAGCTTGACGGCGCCACATCGCAGCCCGCGGATCAACTCCGCGGCGCCCGGCGTTTCGCGATTGCGGAATCGCCCCAGGTCGATCCCCAGGTCGGGCACCAGCGTGCCGCCGGCGGGCAACGCGGGCAGCACGGCGAAGCGCAGCGCGCGCTCGATCAGCCGGTCGTCGCCGGAGGTCACGCGCACGTGGGCGTCGTAGGTGCCCGGCGGCAGGGACGGGACGGGCACGCTGTATTCCTCGGTCACCAGCGGCGGGAGACAGAAGTTGGTCTGCTTGTGCGGCACACCAGCGTCGTCCACGATCATTAACTCGGCGCGCAAGTCCGCGAGCGTGGCGTTGTGCAGCGTGAGTTGAATGAACTCTCCGCTGCCGGGATGCACCAGGCCCCCAGGATTGGAGAACCGTAGGGTGGCGCGCGGGACGCGCACGATGGCGACGTCGTCGAACCACACCTGCGCATCCACGTCCTGGCGCACGATGGGATCGACGCTGTTGGCGGGCGGCTCTTCGAAGACGTACGTCTGCAGTACCCAGAGCTGCACGCGCAAGGCCCGGGCGCGCGCGTCCTCGACGCGCAGCGGGATGTCGACCCGCTGCCATTCCTCTTCGCGGCCGTTGTGGGGGCTACGCGACCGAATGAGCTGGCTGACGTGCACGCTGTCCGCAATCCGTTCGCCGGCCTCGTCCACAAGGAAACAGGCGATGAACGCGCGGGCGTGGACCAGCCCCGTGGCGCGGACGAAGCCTTCGATGAGGTAGTCCGACTCGGGCGAAATCTCCAGGTCGGCGTGTGCATACTCGTAGACGATGTTCCCACCACAGAGATTGAACCGGAACGAGGGCGCCGCGCGGTGGCCGACGGCGTCGTCGAAACGCCCGTCGGAGTACAGCGGCAGCCCGTCGCCACCAAGCCGGTGCCAGTACATGGGCACGTCTTCGAAATTGCCGAGCGGGCGCTCATCGAAGTCGAAGAGCTTCACCAGGCGATAGAGCTTGGTGGGATCCACGTCGACCGGTGCCGTGCTGACGAGATACAGCTCCTCGGCCGTGACCGAGATGTCGCCGTCCGGAAGCACGGTCCCATCGTCGGTGGCCGTGAACACGGGCGGATCCTGGGTCGGGGCCGACGCCGGGACCTCCGCACTGGCCACCGGTACTGGAGGCTCAGCCGGTGGCTCGTCAGCCGTTTGCGCAAAACCGGCGCTGCCCGCGGCGAAAGTGTACAACGCCGCCGCGAGCACCCCGGGCAACCAAACGGGCGCGCGGAATGAGTGGATCATGTCTCTCACCATCCCATCGGATAGGGCGGGGCAAGCGGTGAAGATGGCGCATGAGCGGGAGCGACGGAGCGTTGCCGGGGTCCGTGTGCGCGCACGGCCTACATCAGGCTTGCCCGGTGCTCACGCACCAGTGCTTCCGGGCGAACTCGGCCTGTCGCCGGAGCGCAACGCGCAGCTTGAGGTGGTAGAGCGCGGCGCTGAATAAAAACACGATGAGGAGCAGGCTGGCGATTCCGGAGGCCACCCGCAGCCAGACATGGACGCTGCCGAGAATCCCGGTTGTGCCGCGGAGAATTCCCGCGGCGGGCGAGGTCGTGGCGCCGAACGCTGGGAACCCCAGCAAACTCAGTCGTACCGAGAGCCAGATCGCCGTACGCTCAACGAGAATGATTGAGCATGCGCCGGCAAGCATATTGCCCAGCGACGACGCGCGCCTGGCCGCCCGCTGGTCGGGGATGCGCGCGGCGATGTCCCGCAAACGGCGAAAGTGCGCCCAGACGCCGAGGATGCCCAGGATGTACAGCCCAAACCACACGAGCGTCAGCCAGGAGGGCGACGCCACGATGACGCGCGTATACGTCACGACAAATCCGATCAGACCGAGCGGCAGGCAGACTCGGACGGCGAGTCGGAGAGCGTCTTGCCGGAAGGGCAGGTGCGACTTGGGCTCCGGGCAGGAGACTCGCCAGAGGCCGATCAGCATCAGGATCGGCCCGATGACGAGGCAAGCCGATAGCAGCAGGATCGAGGCCGCGTTCAGCAAGTAATCGAGCGCAGGGCTCGGGCTCGCCAAAGTGGCGAACAGGAATAGGACGGCTGCAATGAGCCCCACGGCGACCAGTGCCAGCCCGAAGGCAATCCAGCGCACGCCGCTCGCGACGTGCGCGACGTACGCCGGCTCCGCGTAACACAGCAGGTCCTCGCGGGCCGACAGCGCGACGAGCGTTGCGCACTCCGGGCACTGCCCGCTACGCCGCAAACCGCGGAGGTTGTAGCCGCACTGGCGGCAGGGTACATCCGACGTCAGCACGCCGTCTGGTTCAGGCGCGGCGTGCGCGGCCCGGGAGACGCTGACCGGCAGGCCGCATTCGACGCAGCATTCGGGGTCGGCGACGGTGAGCTGTCGCCCGCAGTTACCACACACAGCCCCCGCGGCGACGGCGGCCCGCGGAACTGGAGCATGCGTGTCGGCTTCTCCCGCGGTCGAGTCCATTCCGGGAAGTCTATCGGCGTTCAGAATGCACGGGAACCACGCGCGCAGCCCGGCGCAGCTCGGGTGCACGCCGGCGAGTTCAACCCTCCGCTGACTCCTCCCTGAACGGGATGGGCTCGGGGGCTGGGTTCTAGTACATCGCCGGTCGGCCGAGCTTGCGGCGGATCGGCACGAACTGCCCGGCGTGCATCAGCCAGTGCGTGCCAAGCAGCGTTAGCACAGCGGCGATCGTCGGGGCATACTCACGCATGGGCTCGGGCGAGGGCTTGTCCAGCTCCGCGTCCGGCGTCGCGTCGATTGCCGCCAGCGACGCGGCCTTCATCTTGTCCATCAGCGCGAGGTAGTCGGCCTTCTTGAAGAACTTGGCCGGATCGTCGGAAGAGGACGTTTCCTTGGTATGCGCCTCGGCAAAGCCCTTGGGCAGCGCCGGCGGCGTATGTCCGATCTCGCTCAGCATCTGGTGCTCACCGGCGATGAGGTGGCCGAGCTGCCACGCGACGTGGTTGCTGCCCGGCACGGAGCGCATGATGAGCTCCTTGTCGCTCAGGTCGTCCAGATAGCCGCGGGTGACGAGATGAGAGAACTCAACGACTTGCCGAATGACTTCCTTCGCAGTCATGCTGCCGCTCCTATGTGTATGATCGTTCAAGGCCGTTCCCAGAGGCCCTGCGGTCCGAAACTCGGTACCATGATGACCGGCGCGTCGCCGGTTGGAAAGGGCAAATCCGCGCGGCGTACCAGGCTGAGTCTGAAGCTGGCGGCCGCGATGCCAGCGCGAGGCAAACAAAGTGGACATCCTGGGCATCGTGAACGTCACGCGGGATTCGTTTTCTGATGGTGGACAATTCCTGGCGTCTGAGGCGGCGTGCGCGCATGCGCGCCGGTTGGCGAGCGAAGGGGCCACGATCATCGATCTGGGCGCGGAATCGACGCACCCGGACGCCGAGAGTGTCTCTGCTGATGAGGAAATCGCGCGGCTCACGCCGGTGGTGAGTGCGCTGCGCGCGGCCGGCCTGCGGTTGTCGGTGGATACATACAAGCCGGCGGTCATGCGTGCGATGCTGGCACTCGGCGCGGAGATCATCAACGATGTCACGGCGCTGCGCGACCCGGAAGCAGCGGCCGTGTTGCGCGACAGTGCCGCGCGCATCATCCTCATGCACTCGACCGCGACGGGGGCACGGGCAGAACGACTGGACATCAGGCCGGCGGAAATCGTGCCGCGCATCCGCGCGTTCTTCATCGAGCGCATCGCCACGCTGGCGGCTGTGGGGGTTGCCCGCGAGCGATTGATTCTTGATCCCGGCATGGGGTTTTTCCTCGGGCGCGATCCGGCGGTCAGCCTTGCGGTGTTGCGAAACCTTGACCAGCTCGCCGAACCGGGGCTGCCGTTGTGTGTATCGACCTCGCGCAAGTCGTTCATCGGGGCACTGCTGGGCAATGGCAGTGCACCGCGGCCGGTCCAGGAACGTGGCGCGGGCTCGCTCGCGACGGAACTGTGGGCGGCATGCCACGGGGTGCAGTACATCCGCACACACGACCCACGCGCCCTGACCGACGCACTGCGAGTCTGGAACGCGATTGCAGCGCCGTCGCCAGTCGGCTAAAAGACGCCTGGTCGCGATGGTGAACATGAAGGGATCAGCGATGAAGCCGATTCAGGGCACGATTACCGCATTGGTGACGCCGTTCCGCGATGGCAAGGTGGACCTGGCCGCGCTGGAAGCACTTGTCGAGCGCCAGCTTGCGGCCGGGGTCGATGGGTTGGTGCCATGTGGCACGACCGGCGAAATCCCGACGCTCACGCTGGCCGAGCACCGGCCGATCGTCTCGCTGGTCGCGAAGCTGGCCAAGCGCAAGGTGCCGGTGATTGCGGGCTCGGGGGCCAATTCGACCGCCGAAGCGCTGGAGCTCGTGCGGCTGAACATGGATTGCGGGGCCGACGCGTTGCTGATCGTCGCGCCGTATTTCAACCAGCCGTCGCAGGAGGGCCTGCGCCGCCATTACGCGACGCTTGCCGCGGCAACCCCGCTGCCGATCGTGCTGTACAACATCCCGAGCCGCACGGGGGTTGACATTTCCATCGCGACCATGAAGCGCCTGTTTGACGAGCACGCCAACATCGTGGCCATCAAGCATGCAACGGAAAGCGTGATCGGCGCGGCGGACCTGATGGCGGCGTGCGATATTCCGGTGCTGTCCGGCGACGACCCGCTGACGCTGCCGCTGATGAGCATCGGGGCGGTGGGCGTCGTCAGCACAGTGGCGAACGTCTTCCCGCGCGCGGTCAAGCGCCTGACGGAGGCGGCGCTGGCGGGAGACTGGGCGGCGGCGCAAGCGGCGCACCGGGCGCTTTACCCGCTGGCGAAGGCGCTGCTCGCGCTGGATACGAACCCGATCCCCGTCAAAACGGCGCTGGCGCTGAAGGGGCTCTGCAAAGACGAGTTTCGCATGCCCCTGTGTGAGATCGCGCCGGAGAATCGGCGCCGACTGGCGGAGCTGCTGGACCAGTACGAGCTGGACTGACCGTGCGGCGCCGGACAGGCGATCAGGGCGCTGAGTGGGCTGACACACCGGCCTGAAGCGCGACGGCCTCGACGGGCTCCACGTTCTGGGCGCGCGACCACGGATCGTTCGAACTGCGCGGGCGAGCAGCGACCGCGGCGTAGATGCGCTTGGCGCCTGCACGACGCAGGGCCTTCGCGACCTCCGTTACGGTCGCGCCGCTCTTCATCAAATTGTCCACGATGCACACCGTGCGGCCGTGCACCCAGCCCGCGCCCCAGCGCGCCGGTGCGAAACAGCCGCGCACGTTCTCAAACCGCGCCGCGTGGGTCTCGATCCCGATCTGGCTGCGGCCGTACTTCACCCGGCGAACAAGCGCCCGGGTGGGTACGCCGGTACGGCGGGACAGGGCCTCGGAGAGCACGCGCGCGTGGTTGCAGGGCCGCTGGAGCCGGCGCAGCCAGTGCATGGGCACCGGCACAAGTGCATCGAGGTCCCGGAGCCAGCCGGACCCGCGCATCGCCTGTGCGAGTCGGTCGGCCAGCGGCGTCGCGTTGCGCTCGTGGCCGTGGTACTTGAGCCGGACCAGCAATTGCCGCAGCGGCCGATCATACAGGCCGACGCGCGCCACGCCGGCGAGGTTCCAGTACCGCTCGTGTTCGCAGCGCGCGCAGCGGTGGCCATGGATCGCCGCGGTGGGCAACGTGCGCCCGCACCGGGGGCAGTAAGGGCGCAGCCAGGCGCGGGTAAGCGCGGCGTCGCAGGTGGAACAGACGGCCGGCGTGCCGGCTGGCACCCACGCGCCGCACGCGGCGCAGGTCTGCGGCAGTGCCGCGTCCAGCAGGCCGCCAGCGGCGTTGCGTAGTGGTGTGATAATCTGCCCGAACAAGGACGCGCCCCCGTCAGGGTCGCTCAGAGGTCCTCTTCGTCGTCGCCAGCTTCATCGGTGCCACCGGCCGCCGGAGGCTCAAACGGGCTGACCTGCGGTTTGCCGGCGGCATCGAGCTGGATTTTCTGGATGCGCTGTTCGGCCTGGTCGAGAATCTGGCGGCAGTGCGCGGCCAGGGTCATCGCTTCCTCGTACTTGGCGATCGAGTCTTCCACGCCGATCTCGCCGGATTCCATGGCCGCCACGATTGCGTCGAGGCGTTCCATCGCCTCCTCGAACTTGAGCTTTTTCGGGGTCTTGCTCATGCCGGCCTCGCGGGTGACCCTGTGCGGCGCGCATCATGCCACCGGTGCGGCGGCGCGGTCAAGGCGCGACGCGGTCGGTGTTTGACACTTTCCAGCGGCTTTCATACACTCAGGGTTTGCCGGTTGGCCGCGCGATTGGCCGACGGGCAAGCAGACGCCGCCGGCGTAGCTCAGTTGGATAGAGCGCCTGACTGTGGATCAGGAGGTCTCCGGTTCGAATCTGGACGCCGGCAATTCTAACTATTTATATGGCATAAAGTTGCGGTGCTATGGCGGCGTCAGGCCGGCGACGGGTTTCTCGTGTGCGGGCTTGCGGCTCAGCAGCTGCCGCGCGGCGAACTCGGCCCCGGGCAACGCGAGCGCGCCGACGAGCCACCAGGGCCAGTGCCGCGCGGGTTCGTAGCTGAAGACCACGCGGTGCCGGCCGGCCGGGACGTCTGTGGCGGCGAACCCGGGCACGACGGGGTAAACCGTGCTCGGCACGCCGTCCACTGTGGCCCGCAATCCGGGGTGGTAGCCACAGCGGCGGATCACGGCCATTGGCCGCGCAACGTCGACTTCGCATTCCCAGAGGCTGAGTTGATGCAGCGTGGTAGCGGCCGCGGCCGGCGCGGCGGCGGCGGCGCGCAACTCGCTCATGAGCACGTTGGGATTGAGCGGACGGAGCGGGACGTCTGCAGGGGCGCGGCCGTCGATTGCGAGCGCGGGGTAGATCTGCCAACCGGGCAGGGTTGTGCGGAGCCACGCATAGCCGATGTCGTAGGCGGAGCGCTTCGTGCACGGCACGGCAAACGGGACTTGGGCGACGCCGAAGTAGGACACATCTGCGACTTCATACACGCGGTAGCGGCCGATGCTGTGGCGCAGCTCGGCGAACGGTGGCGGCTGGGCGTGCTGGTCGTAGACGAGATAACGCACACCGAAGGTGCGGCAGTAAAGTTCGTTCGCAGGATCGAACCAGACCTGCACGTCGCCGGCGAACGTGATTGGAATCCAGAGGAAGCCCAGCGTGTCGATGCCGTGCAGGAGGCACAGCGCGGTGAGTGGAATCGCATCGATGCGGAGGTATTCCGCCTCCCGCCGCGGCATGCCGACGTAGGCGCGGCCGTCCGGGAGGGCCTTCAACTGCTGCATGAGCTGCGCGACGTGGGGTGACGCGGCGAGTGCGGCGGCGGCGCGCTGCTTCCAGCCGAAGCTGTTGCGGAGATAGCTCATGCGCTCGTACCCGGGCGCGGCTATCAGCAATGTGAGCGCGCCGATCGCCGCCGCTGTGCGCCAGCGCCCCTGAAACAGTCCGATGCCGCGCAGCAGCCAGGCGAGGCCGGCGCCGATGAGCACCAGGCCGAACAGGTGCACGGCGCCGATGAAGCGATGCAGCGGAATGTCCTGTGCGAGCGGCAGCAGATCGATGAGTCGTCCCCAGGTGGGGCGCCCGAAATAGAGCAGCAGCCACGCGAAGAAGAGGCCGGCCAGCAGGCGCTGTTTCGCGTCGCCGCGCCAGACGATGTACACGAGTCCGACTGCGACGAGGATGGAGAGGGCCGGCAGGCGGCCGTAGTCGAAGAGCCGGCCGGTGACGAGGTGAAGTAGAACCGCCGGCGCACCGAGTGAGTCCCACTTCTCCTGCTTTTCCCACACGCTGTGGTTGGCGAACTCGGCGCCGCTGAGTGCGGGGACGAAGAAGTATGAACCGACGAGGAACGCCGTACTGAGCAGCACGGCGACGCGCGCTGCGCGCCAGCGACGCTGCGGTGCCAGGATGGCGAACGCCGGGATCGACAGCGCGACCATGTATCCGTAGACCAGTTGCGAGATGAACGTGGCGGCAATGAGGACCGCCGCCACTGACATGCCCCGGCCGGTGGACACGGCGCGGTAGGCTTCCGCCAGGGCTAGCGGCGCGAGCGCCGCGGCGACGAGCTGCGCGTACAGCCCGCTGCCGCCCCAGAGGTATGACTCGAACCCCAGTCCGTACAGGTGAGGCGTTGAGAGCAGCGGGGCAGCGAGGGCGGCGCCGCCCGCGACGAGCGGTGCGAGGCCGATCCGCCGGAAGCTGATGAACACCGACAGCGGGAACAGCGCGAGCAGCAGACCGAGTGTGAGGCGCTGGAGCGTGGCGATGGACACCGTTCCGCCGGTGAGGTGGTGGGCGGTCGCCAGCGCGACATGTGGCAGGTGCTGATAGTGCCGCAGCAGGGGGAAGCCGAGCGCCACATCGGGGTACCAGAAATCGATCGGCGAGTCCCCCCGTTGCCAGGCTTCGTCCGCGCGTGAAGCCAGCGCGACGTGGTACGCCGAGTCGTTCAAGTCCGGCGCGTCGAGCAGCACTTCGGGGGCGACGCCCACTGCGACCGCCACGGCGGCGAGCAGGACGAGACACCACCCCGCGCGGCGTTCGCGCCGCTCGGCCGTTGTCGATGCCGGCTCAACCATGCGCGTCAGCGTAGCACGCAAGGCGGCGCGCTGCCACGCCCGCAGTTGCCGCGGCTTGCCCGGCGGGCGGCGTTATGGTAAACAGCCGAGCTTGCCTGAGTTCGGAGGAACGGCCTTGGCTGGCACTGTGGAACCGCGTCTGTTGCGGGGGTTGCGTGACTTGTTTCCCGCGCAGATGCACGCGCGGCAGTGGATCATCGATACGATTCGCGGCGTGTACGAGCGCTACGGGTTCGTGCCGCTGGGTACGCCCGCGCTGGAGTTTCTCGATGTGCTGCGCGGGACCGCTGGCGAGGAGAGCGAGAAGCAGCTTTTCGAGGTGCGTGGGCCGGAAGACGAGCGGCTGGGGCTGCGGTTCGATCAGACGGTGTCGCTGGCCCGGGTCGTGGCGCAGTATCCCGACCTGCCGCGACCGTTTCGGCGGTACCAGATTTCGCCTGCGTGGCGCTGCGACAACCCATACGAAAAGCGCGGGCGGTTTCGCGAATTCGTGCAGTTCGACATCGACGCGGTGGGCGTGGAGTCCGACGTCGCGGACCTCGAGACAATCACCGCGATGTGCGACACGATGGCGGCGCTGGAGGTTGGGGCGTACCGCGTCCGCGTGTCGAGCCGGCGTGTGCTGAACCTGCTGATCGAGTACGCCGGTCTGCCGACCGACAGCGCCCACGACGTCTTCCGCGTGCTGGACAAGCTCGAGAAGCTGGGGCCAGAGAAGGTCCGGCTGGAGCTGACGATCGGCTACAAGGATGAGTCCGGCAGCCCGGTGCGTGGACTGGGATACAGCAGCGCGGCCGTGGACCGTATCGACGAGTTCCTCGCGATTCGGGCGGATCGGCGGGAAGATGCGCTCGCGCAGGTGAGCAAGCTGTTCGGCGCGTTGCCGGACGCTGAGGCGGAACTCGCGCCCCTGGCGCGCATGTCGGAGCGGCTGCGCACGCTGGGCTACGGCGACGATCTGGTCGCGTACGATTTCTCGATCGCCCGCGGGCTCGACTACTACACCGGCACGGTCTTCGAGACGGTGCTGCTCGATCTGCCGGAGTTCGGCTCGGTCTGCTCCGGCGGGCGCTATGACGACCTTGTGATGCGGTTCCTGGGCGAGCGCGTGCCGGCGGTGGGGACGTCGGTCGGCGTCGATCGGATGCTGGTCGCGCTGGAGGAGCTGGGCCGCGCGCGGCTGCGCAAGGCGACGGCGCAGGTGCTGGTGACCGCGTTCGATCAGGCGTTGATGGACCACTACGTGACCATGACGTATGAGCTGCGCCGCGCGGGCATCAACGCCGAGCTGTATCTCGGCCCGGAGAAGCGGATTGGCAAGCAGATTCGCTACGGCGACCACTACGAGATCCCGGTGCTGGTCGTGTGTGGCGGCGACGAGCACGCGCGCGGCGAGGTGCAGCTCAAGGATATGTCGGTCGGTCGGAAGCGCACGGCCGAAGTGAAGGACCGCGGTCAGTGGCGTGCCGAGCGGCCGGGGCAGTTCAACGTCCCGCGCGACCAGCTCGTGCCGGCGGTGAAGAAGCTGCTGGCGGAGATTGAAGCGTCCTGATCGCGCGACAGGGAGCCTTCAGCTATCAGCCGGAAGGGCCGATCGCCGTGCCACTCCTGTGACGGCGTGCCTTCAGAGTCGCTGGCGATTAGGATGCCGCGATGGACACTGCTGACCTGACCCCCGTTGTGCTGGATGGAGCGCGGCTGTCGATTTCTGACCTCGTCCGCGTCGCCCGCGACCCCCGTGTCGAAGTGCGCTGCGAACCGCAAGCGCTGCAGGCCGTGCAACGCGGCTGGGACGCCATCCGGCAGATCGTGGCCGATTATCAATCCGCCCTCAGCACCGGCCGGCCGCTGCCGCGCGTCTACGGCGTCACCACCGGCTTCGGCGAGTTCAAGAACAAACGCATCGAACCCGCCCACTTCGAGCAGATGCAACGCAACATCCTGCTGAGCCACTCCGTCGGCGTCGGCGATAACGCGGACCCGAACGACCCGATCAACTATTTCCCGGTCGAGGTGGTGCGCGGAGCCCTGCTGCTGCGTCTCAACGCATTCCTGAAAGGCCACTCCGGCGTGCGGCCGGAACTGGTCGAGTGCATCCGGCGAATGCTCAATCGCGGCATCGTGCCGCTCGTACCGATCCGCGGCTCGCTCGGCGCCAGCGGCGACCTGTGCCCGCTCGCGCACCTGTTCGTCGTGCTGCTCGGCGAGGGACGCTACTTCGTGGTCAAAGGCCCCGAAGACCTGGAGTATCAGACGTACGCCGGCGTGGAATTGCGGGAGGCGCGGACGCATCTGGCGGCGGACCTGGGCTACGAGACGCTGCCGACGCCGAGCTTCAAGGAGGGGCTGGCGCTGACCAATGGCGCGAACTTCTCCGCGGCGATGCTGGCGCTCGCGGTGCACGACGCCGAGCGGCTGGCGAACGTGGCGGATGTGTCGGCCGCGCTGACGCTCGAAGGCATCTGTGGGCGGACGCGGGCGTTTGATCCGCGCGTGCATGCGGCGCGCGGGCTGGATGGGCAATGCGACAGTGCGGCGAATCTGCGGCAGATCGTCACGGGCAGCCGGCAGATGGACCGCGCCGACGATGTGCAGGATGCGTACTCGGTGCGCTGCACGCCGCAGGTGCACGGTGCGACGCGCGACGCGATCGCGTACGCGCGCATGGTCGTCGAGCGCGAGTGCAACGCCGCCACGGATAACCCGCTGTTTTTCCCTGGCGCGGGCGAGCCATGGGACAAGCAGACGTTCTACGCGAATCGGCCGGAGAGCTTCGCCGACCTGCACGCGTATTCGGCCGGGAATTTCCACGGGCAACCGCTGGCGCTGGCGGCGGATTTTCTGACGATTGGCGTCGCGGAACTCGCGGATATCGCGGAACGCCGGACGCAAATGCTGCTCGACGCCCGGCATAACCGTTATCTGCCGTCGAACCTGATTGCGCAGGGCGGGCTGAACACGGGGTACATGATCGCGCAATACACGGCGGCGAGCGTGGTGTCGGAGAACAAGGTACTGTCGCATCCGGCGTCGGTGGACTCGATCCCGTCGTCATCGAACACGGAGGATCACGTGTCGATGTCGACGATTGCAGCGCGGAAGTTGCGGACGGTGCTGGGCAATGCGCAGGCGGTCTTGGCGATCGAGCTGCTGGTGGCGGCACAGGCGGTGGATTGGCGCGTGGGGATGCAGCGCGATCCGAACACACCGGCGGCAGCGATGTCGGGGGCGGAAGAGTCGGTCGCGTTTGACGCCGCGACGAAACCGGAGCGGCGAGCCGCGATTGCAGCGCTACTTGGGCGCGGGACGGGGGCGGCGTATCTCGCGCTGCGGCGCGTGGCCGAGCCGATGCTGGCAGATCGCATGCTGGAGCCGGACATTCGGGCGGTGCGGCGGATCATCGATAATGGGACGCTGCTGGCGGCGGTGAACGCACGGCTGGAGACGCCGCTGCGGGGAATCCCGGCGCTGGAAAGACCGCACACATGAAGTCGCGGTGTGATTGACCCTCCGCTGGCCTCTCCGTAGTGTGCCACCTCGCTGGAAGTAACTCATAACAAGGGTGGTACGGGCGTCCCGCCCGTCGTCGAAACGGGCAAGATGCCGGTACCAGCCATGTTGGAATAATCCTGCGGCACCAGACCAAGAGGGAGGGGAGTCACGGGGCGGTGGCGACGCTGCGCACCAGGTCGGGGGTGATTTCGTCGAGGCTACGGACAACGCTGTTGGCGCCGGCGGCCTGCAGTCGCTCCGGCGGATGCGTGCCCGCGAGGCCGATGACTTTCATGCCCGCGGCCAGCGCGGCGGCGATGCCGACCGGGGCATCTTCGACGACGACGCACTTCGATGGCGGCATTTGCAGACGGTCGGCCGTTAAGAGGAAACAATCCGGGGCGGGTTTGCCCAGGGCCACGTCGAAGCCATGCACCTCGGCGTCAAAGTAGTTCGCGATCAAACCCTCCGAGAGGACGAGGTCGAGATTCTCCGGCGGGCCGGATGTGGCGACGCCGAGCGTGTAACCGGCCTGCCGGAGCCGGGTCAACAACTTCCGACAACCGGGCATGAGCGGCACCTTCGTGCCGATCAACTCGCGATAGACGCCCTCTTTCTCGGCGTCGTAACGGGCCACCTCGTCGTCGGTCACCTGCTCGCCCCACAGCATGCGGATGATGTCGCGGCTGGGGCGACCGAAAGCCTGCTTGAACTGCTCGGCGGAAACTGCGATGCCATGCTGCTCGGCGAGACGTTGCCAGCTCTGGTGGTGGGCCGGGCCGGAGTCCACGAGCACGCCATCCATGTCGAAGATCACGCCGAGCGACATAGTCGCAGTCCCTTTCGTAATACGCCGGGTGCCGGCGCCAGGCACACAGCGTACCCGGACGGCCCGGCCGGCTCAACGCCGCGCGTTGTGGACGCGGCGGCGGCGGTCTACACTGGCGCCCATGGAGACGTTGGAACAGTCGCAGGCGATGCCGGAGCTGCCGCCGCCGGCCGTGACGAGCGACCTGGTGGTGGAAGCCAACGCGCTGCGCAAGATATACGACACGTCGGGGCAGCAGGTTACGGCGCTCGACGGTGTTGACCTGACGGTGCCAGCGGGGCGGTTCTTCGCGATCATGGGGGCGAGCGGCTCAGGCAAGAGCACGCTACTGCACGTGATTGGCGGGTTGACACCGCCGTCGGGTGGTGTGCTGTTCGTGGAAGGGCACGACCTGGCGGCGATGTCCGACCGCGCGCGGACGATCTTTCGGCGTCGCCGGCTGGGGATCGTGTTTCAGGAGTACAACCTGCTGCCGACGCTGACGGCCCGTGAGAACGTCGCGTTGCCGCTGCTGGTGGACGGACAATCCCTGGCCGGGTGCTGGGAGCGGGTGGACGAGCTGCTGGCGATCGTGCACTTGCAGCAGCGGGCGGACCATCGACCGGACGCGCTGTCCGGCGGCGAGCAGCAGCGCGTGGCGATTGCGCGGGCGCTGCTGAATGATCCGGCGATCATCCTGGCGGACGAGCCGACGGGCAACCTGGATTCTAAGCAGTCGGCAGAAATCTGGACGCTGCTGCGCAAAGTGGCGGACGAACGGGGCAAGACGATCCTGATGGTGACCCACGAGGCCCACGGGGCGGCGTACGCGGACCGCGTCATCGTGCTGAAGGACGGCCGCGTGGTGGGCTCGATCGAACCGAAAGGCGCGGCGGATGCGGCACTGGTCGCAACTGGCTACCAGGAACTGGCGGGTTAAGCGGATCCGCACCGCCGGTGCCGTGCTGGCCATTGCGCTGGGCACCGGCGCCGTGGTGTGGGTGACGTGCTGCTACGAGTCGGTACGTCAGACCATGCTGGCGTGGGCGGCGGGGTACGTCGGCCGCAGCCACATCACGATTCAGTCGCCGCTGGGCAAATACGACGTCTTCCCGCAACGTCTGCTGCAGAAGATCGCGGCCGTGGACGGCGTGCAGACCGCGGCGGCGACGCTCGTGCAGCGCCTGCCGTCGGCGACAGAGCAGCGTGGCGCGCCGGTGGCGCCCGAGCTGCGTCAGCCGACGATGTGGGACGTGGATTTCCAGGGGATCGACCTGCGGACCGAGTTCGAGGTTCGGCCCGAATGGACGGAGCGTCTGGCGGCGGGGCGGATGCTGGCGGAGACGGACGGGCTGGCGTGCGTGCTGGAACAGTCCATCGCGGAAGAACAGGGCGTCGGCGTCGGCGACACGCTGCTGGTGTGGGGAACGGGGTTGCCGGAGGATACCCCGACGGCGCTGGAGATTGTGGGGCTGATCCGGCGGGAGCGGATCGCGCGGTTTCAAAAAGGCGTGGCGCTGCTGCGTCTGCCCGTGCTGCAGCAGCTCAGCCACCGGCAGGCATTCGTCAACTCGATCGACGTGGTGGTGGCAGATCCGACCCTGGGACGCGTCAATGATGTCGGGGCCCGGATTCGCGCGGCGATCAACCGCGAGTTCCCGAACATGCTGGTGCGCAGTGCGGCGATGCGCATCGAGCGGATTCGCATGGCGCAGGACCAGCAGCAGGTGGTGCTGATCCTGTTGAGCTGCATGGCGCTGCTGACGGCGCTGTTCATCATTCTCAGCACGCTGAGCATGGGGATGATCGAGCGCATCACGCAACTCGGGTTGCTGCGCTGCGTGGGCATGACACGCGCGCAGATGGCGTGGCTGGTGATGGCGGAGGTACTGCCATTGGGGGTGCTGGGCATCAGCCTGGGCGTACCGGTGGGCCTGGCGCTGACCGGGCTCAGTGTCTGGCTGGTGCCGCAATACGTCGGGCGCTTCACGGTCAGTTGGTGGGGCGTGGTGCTCGCGTGCGGCGCAGGGCTGGCGACGACCCTGATCGCGGCGGTCCTGCCGGCGGCGGCCTCGGCAACGGTGTCGCCGCTCGAGGCGACGCGGCCGCGCGCGCGGCGCGCGGGGCTCGGCGCGCTGCTGGCGACGTTCGCGATCGCGCTGGCGCTGCTGGCGGCACAATACTACGTCGTCCAGTACCGCGTGCAGCGCGACATGGCGTTCGTGCAGTGGTCGGCCACCTCGGTCGTGCTGCTGTACCTGCTGTACGCGAGCGCCGCCCCGTTGCTGGTCTGGATCGTCAGCCGACTGGCTGTGCCGATCACGGCCTTGTTTGTGGCGGTGCGGACGCGTCTCCTGCAGGACCAGGTGGGCTTCGCCGTCTGGCGCTCGGCCGGCATCTGCTGCGGTCTGATGGTCGGGCTGTCGCTCATCGTGGGATTGATCGTCTTTAATGCCAGCTTCAAGACGGGCTGGCAGTTCCCGAAGCAGTTCCCGGAGGCGTACATCTGGAGCGATGACCAGATCGAGGGCGATGTCGCGGGGATCGTGGGCCGCACGCCGGGCGTGAAGAACTTCACCGTTGCCAATGCGCCGAACGTCATCGTGGAGGAGCGGCCGGTGCTGGTGCCGGAGCGCGTGCTGCGCTCGGTGACCTGGTTCCTGGGGATCGAACCGGATTCGTTCTTCCGGTTGCTGAAGCTGGAATTCGTCGAGGGCGACGAGGCCTCGGCCCGCGCCAAGCTCAAGCAGGGCGGGCATGTGCTGGTGGCGGCGGACTTCGCCCGCACGCGGCGCAAGGGCGTGACCGAGGTCCGCGACGAGCAAGGCAACGTGGTGGTCAGCAACACGGTGCGCGTCTGGTTCAACAGCCGCTGGACGACGTTCAAGGTCGCCGGCGTGATCGATTCGCCCGCGCTGGATATCGCAGCCAGTTATTTCCAGGTGCAGAGTGAGTCGTACATGGCCGCGGTCGGATCGGTGATCGGGACGAACGACGACTTGAAGCGGCTCTGGCAGATTGACGGCACGAAGCTGATTCTGGTGAATTTTGACCTGCCGCCCGAGCCGCCGCCGGCCGGCTGGCCGCCGCCGCCGGGGACGCCGGAGGCTGCGGGCCTCTCGCACATGCATTACAACACAAAGCTGCCTGTGGAGCGGCGGTGGCAGAACTACCGCGAGACGCGCGTGCTGCAGAACATCCTGTGGGATCTGCGGGCCCACGCGCGCTACGGCACGGCCCGCGAGCTCAAGGACGAAATCGACAGCGAGTTGACGAAGATGACGTACCTGCTCACGGCGGTGCCGGCGGTGGCGCTGCTGGTGGCGGCGATCGGCGTCGCGAACCTGATGACGGCGAACGTCGCCAGCCGGACGAAGCAGTTGGCAATGCTGCGCGCGGTGGGGGCGACGCGCAGCCTGGTGTTGCGGATGGTGATCGGCGAGGCGCTGATCCTGGGCTTGCTCGGCAGCGCGCTGGGCATGGCGCTGGGGCTGCACCTGGCCTGGAACGTCTCGATCATGACCGAGCGGATGTGGGGCTATGCGCTGCCTTTTGCTGTGCCGTGGGACTACGTGGGCGTGGCAGTCGCCCTGACGGTCGGCTTGTGCATCGTGGCGGGCGTGCTGCCGGCACGACACGCCTCGCGGACCAACGTGATCGAAGCGCTGCACGTCGCGTAGCCGAGGGTCGTGTCCGTGAAGCTGTTCGCCGCGTTCATTGCTGTGTGCGCGATTATGGTGGGGGTCACGGCGTGGTTCGTCTTCAGCGGCCTGGAATTCGGGCCGGCTGAGGCGGGGGTCGCTCCGCCGCTGCCGCGCCCGGCGCCGCCCGAGGATCGTCTCCCGGCACCTTCCCCTGATCCGCTCCCTGGAATCGAAGCGCGCGCTGCCGAACAGCATGTGCCGACCGCGGTGCCGGGCGAAGCGACGCGGGCCCACGTTCTTGCCGCGTCGACTGTTCCGGCCGCGACCGCGCCTGCGGCGCAGGCGACCGTGCGGTGGGCCGCTGACCCGGTGGAACAGGCGGATCGCCGGCGGCTTGAGGCGGCCCGGGCGGCGCTGCGGAGCGATCCGGACCATCCGGCCGCGCTGCGCGACGAGCTGGCGGCACTGGTGGGGCTGCGACGGTGGGAGGAGGCGGCCAATACTGCAACGCGGCTCGTAAGCCTGACGCCGGGCGATGATGAGCTGCGGTTTGAGCTGGGGGCCCTGCAGATCAAGGCGCGGCGCTGGACGGAGGCCATTGCCACGCTGCGCGACTGGGTGGCGCGTCATCCGGCTGAGCCGCGCGGCTGGTTTAACCTCGCGGTAGCGCACCAGGCGGCGGGGCATCTGGCGGATGCGCGTGCAACCTGGGACCGGTGCATGGCGTTGGCGCCGAGCGTCGAGGCGCGGGCACGGCGCGGTGAAGTCCTGCTGGACGTGGAGGACTGGGCGGCGGCGGCGGACGATTTTGCCGCGGCGTGCGCGGAGCAGGGGAGTTCGCCGGAGCTGACCCTCAATCTGGCGCTGGCGCTGTGGAAGCTCGGTCGGACGGGCGAGGCGCGGACTCGCTTGCTGGCGCTCCTTGCCGAACATCCGCGTCACGTGCCGACGTTGAACCGGCTGGCGGAAATGGCGTGGGCGGCCTGCGTGGCCGCGGCGCCCGACGAGCGGCAGCCATGCGAAGAGGCTGCCGAGTGGTGTCGGCGTTCGCTGGAGTGTGACCCGACGCAGCCGGAAATCGAAGCGCTGCGGGCGGCAGCGCTGCGGCCGCGGAGTTGAAGCCGCAACCGTTGCAGCGGCGCGCCATCACGTCCTCGCTGCACCAGAACATCCCACCCGGGCGCCTCAGCGGGAGCTGCGCCCTCCCGCAGGCATGCGCGGTCGGCGGGGGCGCGTCTCGATCAGTCCCAGGAGCACGACGGCGGCGAGCAGGAGTGTGGCGCCCATGATCATGATCGCGGGGCGCGTGCGACTGTCGACGAACACGCGCGTCCGGGGGTAGCGCTGCATGACGCGCGCGAGGAAGTCCGACAGCTCGGGCAGCAGTTCGTCCTGGGTACTCACGAACAGGCCGCTGGGGATCGGCGGCGGGGCGGGGGCGTCCACCGGCGCCCCCGGCACCACTTGGACCGGCTGGGAATCCGAAAGCCGGAGCGAGTGGCCGAAATCCTGCTCGGCCAGGCGCAGCACATACGCCGGGTCATTGTTCATGTGCTCAATCTGCTTGCGGGCCATCAGCAGTCGCGCCTGGAGCGACTGGAGATGGGCTTCGGTTGCCTGGAGATACTCGAGCTGGGCTTGCCGTTCGAGCCACGCCGGCAGGACCAGGCAGGGCGCGAGCGCAGCGGCGCCGAGCAGGGTCATGACCCAGAAAAGCACCGTGTTTGCGGGTTGCGGGCTTGCCATGGCGTCCTGCTCGCGACCATCACGGGGCTGGCCGGCACACATCAGCCGGTGAACGCCTGCGCTGCGGCGTCCGCTAGGACCGGCGCCAGAACACGGAGCCGTAGACCGCGTCGTCGCCCAGCTCTTCCTCAATGCGCAGCAGCCGGTTGTACTTCGCGATGCGGTCACTGCGCGAGGCGCTGCCGGTCTTGATCTGGCCGGCGTTTGTGGCGACCGCGAAATCCGCGATGGTCGTATCCTCGGTTTCGCCACTGCGGTGACTGATGACGGCGGCGAAGGAGTTGCGCATCGCGAGGTTGACCGTGGCAAGCGTCTCGGTGAGCGAGCCGATCTGGTTGATCTTCACGAGGATCGCGTTGGCGCTGTGCTCGCGAATGCCGCGTTCGAGGTACTGCACGTTGGTGACGAACACGTCGTCGCCGACGATCTGGATCTGGTCACCAAGCTTGGCCGTCATCTTTGCCCAGCCGGCCCAGTCGTGCTCGGCCATGCCGTCCTCGATGCTGCGGATGGGGTACTTGCGGCACCAGGTGGCCCACAGATCGATCAGTTCATCGCTGGGCGCGTACTTCTGCGGGTTGGACTTGAAGAAGCGGTACTGGCCCTTGTCCTTGTCCCACATCTCGCTGGTCGCCGGATCGAGCGCGATGAACACGTCCTCGCCGGGCTTGTAGCCGGCCTTGTCGATGGCCAGGGTAATGACGTCCAGCGCCTCCTCGTTGCTCTTGAGGCTGGGTGCGAAGCCGCCCTCGTCGCCGACGGACGTGTTGTAGCCCCTGCTCTTCAGCACGGCCTTGAGGTTGTGGAAAATTTCCGCGCCCATCCGCAGCCCTTCGCGGAAATTCGGCGCGCCCCACGGCTGGACCATGAACTCCTGGAAATCCACGTTGTTGTCCGCGTGACTGCCGCCGTTGAGGATGTTCATCATCGGCACGGGCAACGTGTGCGCCGCGGCCCCGCCGAGATAGCGGTAGAGCGGCAGGCCCGCGACGGCGGCGGCGGCCTTCGCGACCGCGACCGACACCGCCAGGATGGCATTGGCGCCCAGCTTGGCCTTGTTGGGTGTCCCGTCCAGTTCCAGCATACGCCGGTCGATCTCTTCCTGCAGGTGCGGGTCCATCCCCACCAGCGCGGGGGCGATGATCTCGTTGACGTTCTTCACCGCCTTGAGCACGCCCTTGCCGAGGTAGCGCTGCCTGTCACCGTCACGCAGCTCAATCGCCTCGTTCTCGCCCGTCGAGGCGCCGCTGGGGACGGCCGCGCTGGCGAAGGTGCCGTCCGTGAGCACCACGTCGGCTTCGACGGTGGGGTTGCCGCGCGAATCGAGGATCTCGCGCGCGACGACGGTTTCGATCAGGGGGATCTCCGGCATGTTCACTTCTCCTGACTCGGTGTTGCGGGTTGGCTGGTCGGAATCGGCAGATCGGGCGGGGGCGGCAGCGCCGCGCTGCGTGAGATCCGCGCGAGCGACACCAGGAAACGCTCGGTACGCGGGTCCGGATCGACGTACCCGATCAGTTCCACATCGTCGCCAATGTCAATCTCAGCAATACTGCTGAACTTGTCATTGATATACACTTCAGCGTCGCTGGTGATGAGACAGGTGACGTTCTGATCGTCGATTCCGTCGGGCCGCTCCAGGCCGGTGCGCACCGTCAGTTCACCCGTGTCCGCCCGGAGGCCCGCGACCGTGCCCGTAAGTACATCGAAGCGGCTGGGCGGCGGCCGCCGCTCGCAGCCGCTCGATCCGCAGACCGCCAGAAGCGCGAGCGCGGCGACGGCCCCACAGGGCTTACCCGCCGGACTGCACCGCAATGGGAGTAACCACGCGTTCATCGCCCGCGGATTCTAATGCCGCGCCGCGCGGTTGTCAGGGCGGCCATTTTGGCAGGCTCCCGCCGACGTACGCCTTCGCTTCGGATGTGCCACCGCCGATTGGCTGGCTGGCACGGTGCTTGCTTACGATTGGGTAATCGCCGGAGCGGGCGATCCGCTCGGTCCCGGCGCTCGTAGAATCGGTCGGAAACGACGACACGCAGCGTGGCTGCCTGGAGGCGTGCGATGCGTTGGCTGAACAACATCAAGACGGCGGTTCTGCTCGGCTCGCTCATGAGCCTGTGCATGGCGGTGGGCTATTTCGTCGGTGGCGGGACGCAGGGCCTGATCTGGGGCTTTCTGGCCGGCGGGCTCGGCAATCTGATTGCGTATTTCTTCAGCGACAAGATCGCGCTGGCGACCATGGGGGCGCGCGAAGTGCCGCGCGAGGACATGCCGTGGCTGCACGACATGGTAGAGCGGCTGGCCGTGCGGGCCGGGCTGCCCAAGCCGCGGGTCTTTGTCTGCCCGCAGGCCGCGCCGAATGCGTTCGCGACGGGGCGGAACCCGCAGCACGCGGCGGTAGCGGTCACGGCCGGGATGCTGCGCGGCTTCCCACCGCATGAAATCGAGGGTGTGCTCGCCCACGAACTAGCGCACGTCAAGCATCGCGACGTGCTCATCAGCACGGTCGCGGCGGTCCTTGCGGGCATGATCAGCATGATGGGTTATCTGCTGATGTTCGGCGGCGGGCGCGACCGGGATAATCCGCTGGCGGGGATCGGCGCGCTCGCGATGCTGATTCTCTCACCGCTGGCGGCGGGTTTGATCCAGGCGGCCATTTCGCGGCAGCGGGAGTTTGCCGCGGACTCCTATGGCGGTGAGCTGTGCGGCGATCCGCTGAAGCTGGTGGGGGCGCTGGCGCGTCTGCAGGCTGGCAACGAGCGCATCCCGACGGACACGAACCCGGCGTTCCACAACCTGTACATCATGGAGCCGCTCTCGTCCCGCGGGGTCATGTCGCTGTTCAGCACCCACCCCCCGACGGAGGCGCGCATCGCCGCCCTGCGGCGCCAGGCAAGCTCGCAGCGGTAGCTGAGGGCCGGTAGGTTGGGGGTGCGACGTCCCAGGCACTTCGTCTGTGAGCAGACGCTGCAGGGGGGCGGTCGTGTCTGCCGGGGGGCGTGGATCGGGAGGCAGAGCAGGACCCCAAAGCGATTTGGGGCCACAGTCACGTGGATAGCGGCTGAACCTGCGCGTATGCCGAGCTCGGTGCCCGGTTGCGCAATGTCCTTGTGGATCAAGACACAGCCGGACCTGCATGCCCTTTACCGAGCGGCGCGGCTGCGAGGGGGTGCGTGCCCGGCGACCACAGACGCGCGCCCGCGTGTTCAGCGAGGCGACGACGCAGGGATGGGGCTTACTGGCCTGCGTGGGGCAGCAGCGGCATCACGATCCCCAGCGCGATCAGCAGGATGATGATCCACTCGAGAAGTTCCATCCGGCGATTCGCGTTGCGGTCGGACACCTTCTCGTAGATGCTCTCGATGGTCTGCAGCTTCCGCTGGATGCTCTGGTCCCACTCCGTCAGGTGGAAGCGCTGAGCGGCCAGGCGGTGGACGCGCGCCAGGAACTGGTCGCCGAGGAGCTTGAGCGCGTTGTTCACGCCCTCGTAGAGCACGGCGTGGTCGGTCTGCAGGCGAGCAATGCGCCACAGGTCGGCCGGGTTGGTGCGCACGAAGGGCAGCCAGCGCTGCCGGCCTTTCGCCGCGATCTGGTACGCCTGGTCGAGCACGTCGTCGAGGCGGTCGTCGAGGTAGCGCAGCTCGAGCAGCTCGATGTTGGCGAATTCGAGCACGGCGCGCACGTCATCCAGGTTGCGCCCGAACAGCAGGGCCGCGTTCCAGTCGATCAGCGTGCGGTCGTCGGGGGCATACGAGATCGCACACGCCAGCGTGTCGTCGATTTCCTGGGCGGCCAGCGGCGTGCGCTCGGCGCGCAGCACCTGGGCCAGCAACGCGGCGTGCTCGCGCAACGTGTCGTGGAGCTCGGCCGCCGGCGCCAGCTCTTCGAGCTGGTAGACTTGGTAGTCCTCGACGAGGTCGGCGATAGCGGGGTGCGCGACCGTCGGCCCGAGCTGCTGCGCGAGCGATTCGACGAGTCGGCGCGATTCGGCCAGCAAGGCGCTGTGGGCATAGAGCTCGGTGCTGACGGCCAGCAGGTCCGCGAAGGGGCCATGAAGGGGAATGCTGTACTGCACGGACACGGCGCCGAAGTCGAACAGCAGGATATCGACGGCGGTATCGGTGGCCTGTGCACCGACTTGGATCGGGGCGCTGTTGAGCGTCAAGCGCACCGGGGCTGGTTGGTAATCAAAGTAGTGCGGCGTGCGCCGCTGGGCCCGGAGCGAACCGCGTTGCGTGCCGGCGGCGATCCGCTGCTCGGCTTGCTCGAGATTGATTGCCAGCCCGACGTCGTACGCGAACATGGCGTAGCAGGTGCCCCGAACGACGCGTGGCTGCGGCGACTGCGACGGCGGGGTTCCTGGGGTTGGTACCTGTGGCGGCATCGTGCGGCTTCCCGGTCGGGGGCGGTTGCGCTGGGACGCATAGTAGTGTAGCGGCGTCAGTTGCCTGTCGCACTGGTCGGCGTGGAGAGGGCCTGTGAGGTGGGGGGTGCACCATCGAGGGCGGACAGCTCCGTGTCGCAGCCGGCGATTTCGGCCGCCAGTTCCGCGGGTACGGCCGCGTCGCCAGGAGACAGGATGTCCCGGGCGCGCATGTCGACGAAGACGCTGCGGCATTGGTCGAGCCAATCGCGCGCCGCTTGCCAATGGGCCCGGCGTTCCGCCACGGGTCGCGCCGTGTCCTGCCCGTAGGTCCGCGCCAGTTCGGCCAGCTTGTAGTATGACACACCAAGGAGGCGGAGCACGTCGGGGCGGTCGGGCTGTGCCCGGGCCACCGCCGCGACGAGCTCCGCGGAGCGTGCGAAGCTGCGCTGTGCCTCGTCCGTGTGGCCGGCGGCAAGATGGATTTCCCCGAGCTTGGACCAGTTCGTCGCGAGCTGGGTCTGCGCCACGCTATCGGTCGGGTCGTCCCGCAGCAGGGCGTCGAACACAGCGTTGGATGCCTCGAAGGCTGCCTGCGCAGGTTCGGGCTGTTTCAGATCTGCCTGAATGATGCCAATCCACTGGTGCGCGATACCGACGTCGCGTCGGGCCACCACGTCGCTGGGATGCGCGGCCTGCACGCGCTGCGAAGTCTCCAGGAATTTCTGGTAGCACTCGAGCGCCTCGGACAAGCGGCCCTGGGCGTAGTGCACGCCGGCGATCTTGGTCCAGTTCACGCCGACCGAGCGGAGCCGCCAGACGTCATTGGGATCCGGCGGGGTGTTGATTTCGACCAGCTGCGCATACTTGTCGAAGTGCGCCTGGGCCGCGTCGACTTCGCCGCGACTGAGCAGGGTGCTGCCAAGGCGTTGATGCGCATTGGCGACGTTGCCACGTACGAGTCTATCGTCCGGCAGCGCCGCCAGTCGCTCGTCACCGCGCTGGATGACTGTTTCGTACAGTGACTGGGCACCGGGCAGATCGCCCAGTGCTTGCCGGGCGTCGCCAATCTTGAGGAGATTGAGGAGGGTCGTGGTAAAGACGCGGTGCTCGCCGGGGAGCCGGACGGCGAGGTCCGCCAGGAGCTGGTCGGCCTTGCCGTAGCTTTCCAGCGCGGCGCGCGCATCGCCGAGGCTGGCGGTTGCCACGTCGCCCTGCACGTCGCCGATGGTCATGTACGCCGCTGCGACCTCCAGTTGCAGGTCGACGTCGTCGCGCGCCTCGCGGGCCAGCGCGTCGAGATAAGTCAGGCTCTTTTCCACCAGCGCCCGGCGGGCCGGAGCCGCACCCGGCACGTGGGCCAGGAGCGGATCGAACTGCAGCACGAAATAGTTGGCCAGTTCGCGCACCTGCGCAAAACGCCGCTCTGCCGTGGCTTCCGCGGTCCGGGCGACCGCGGCGTGGTGCTCGGCCGCGGCGCGCAGCGCGGCCTGCCGCGTGTACATGACCCCCAGCGCGAGCGCGGCGCCGGTGATCACAGTCACGAACGCCAGGGCGGCGAGGGCGGCGAACCGGTAGCGCTGGAGCAGCTTGCGCAGCACGTACACGCCGCTGTCGCGCCGGGCTTCGATCGGCTCGCCGGCCAGGTAGTGCTCCACGTCGCGGGCCAGCTCGCCGGCGCTCTGGTAGCGCCGCTCGCGCTCCTTGGCCAGAGCTTTCAGCAGGATGGTCTCCAGGTCGAGATCAATGCGCGGGGGCGCACCGGTCGCGGCCGGCGTGGGCCGGCGCCAAACGCGCGTGGGCTCCGATTCGACGATGTGCCGCAGGACCTGCAAGACGTCACCGGACACCGGGTAGGGAAAGCGGCCGGTGAGCATTTCATAGAGCATGACACCCAGGGCGTACACGTCGCTCCGGACGTCCACGGCGTCGGGCAGGCCGCGGGCCTGCTCCGGCGACATGTAGGGCAACGTGCCGGCGACTTCGCCCGCGGTGGTCATGGCCGCGGCGCCGGGCTCAGGAACATGCCGGGCGAGGCCGAAATCCAGAATCCGCGGGTGCCCGTCGTCGGCGACGAGGACGTTGGAGGGCTTCAGGTCGCGGTGGATGACGCCGCGCTGATGCGCGTAGTTGACCGCCTGGCAGACCCGCGCGAAAAGTCGCAGCCGGTCGGCGACGGGTGGTCGACGGGTCGCGAGATAGCGGTCCAGCGGGAGGCCGGGCGCGAAGTCCATGACGTAGTAGCGCCGGCGGTCGGCCGTCTCGCCGGAGTCGAACACGGTGACGATGTGGGGGTGGTTCAGGCCGGCGACCAGCTCGATCTCGCGCTCGAAACGGCGGCGGGTCGCGGCCGTCGCATAGGGGCCCTCGCGCAAGACCTTGATGGCCACGTCGCGGCGCGACGTGACCTGCAGCGCGCGGTACACAATGCCCTGTCCGCCGCGGCTGATTTCGGTGCGGATCTCGTAGCCCGGGATGTCGGGTGGGGGAATCGGCGCGGGGCTGGTCGGCTGGGGCGGCACGCCGACGAGGCGCAGGCGCCCGATCCACGTATTGTGCTCAGCCAGCAGGGCCGCGTGGCGCGCGGCGCACGCCGGACAGTTTGCCAGGTGCCCCTCGATGACCTGGGCAGTGTCCGGGGCCAGTTCGTGCGCGTGGAGACGCCGCAACTCGGCCTCAGGCGGACAGGCACACTGGACGCGGTCACTCAGTGCCATCGAGCAACTCGCTCATCTTGGCGGCGACCCGCTCGGTGAGCCGCCACTTGATCGTGTACACGTTGCTGGACGACAGCCCGAGCGTGGTGCACACGCGTTCCACTGGCCATTGCTCGATCACGTAGTGCTGGAACGCCACGTAGGTGGTTTCGTCGACCTCGCTGCGCAGCTCGCGCAGGCAGTGCCAGAGGTGCTCTTCCATCCAGATCTGATCGAAGGCCGCGTCGGGCGACGTTTCGCGCTGCTGGGCAGCGTCGAAAACAGCCGCGGCGCCTTGCTGCTCGTGGCGGTCGCGGAGGAGGTTGCGGACGCGGTTGTTGACCAGGGTCCGGAGCCAGCTCTTGAAGCGGCCCTTTGCGGGATCGTAAGTGAAGTCGGCGATGTTGTCCGCCACCGCCGTCAGGCACTGCTGGGCCACGTCCTCGGCGTCGTCGGCCGCCAGGCCGCGGCTGCGCGCAAAGCGCTCGAGCATCGGCCGGTAGAGGGCGTCGAAAGTCTGCCACGCCTCCGCGTCGGCACGATCGCGAATTCGCAGCAACAGGCTGGGACGAGTGGTGTCCACGGCACTTGCGGCCTCCCGTGGACTCCATTGTAACCCGATTCCCGCCGGCCTGCATCGCGATTTCGACTCCCGCGCGGGGCGTAACACCCAGCGTCCGAATGTGCGTACCCGCGCCCCCGGCCAGTCTCACACGCCCCCGGACGGATTTCCGCGGGGCGTGTGAGGCGGCCGCCCCGTCGGTGTACTACTGGACGAGGAGCGGGAACCGGGCGGTCGCCAGGTGACGGTGAACTCGGCACGCCGCTCCGCTTCCTGTGACCGGAGGAATTGTCCATGTGTGCGAGTAGGAGCGACTGGGGTACAGTTCGCCGCATGGCGGCGAGCGCGGCGGTGTTAGCGGGCCTGGCGGTGGCCGCGCCGGCCGCAATCCTGCGGGTGGATGCGTACAACGGCAATGATGCCAATAATGGCACGGCCTGGGACACGGACGCCCTCAAGACGATCGAGGCGGCGGTCACCAAGGCCGCGGCGGGCGACGAGATCTGGGTTAAAACCGGCACCTACGCTGCGACGACCCACGGGTCCCTGTATTACATCTTGGTGAACAAGGGCGTGGGGATCTACGGCGGGTTCGCCGGCACCGAAACGGACCGCAACCAGCGGAATCCCCGCACGTACACCACGACCGTGGATTGCTGGCTGAACAGTGGCAACGGGCACGCTTTCTACGTGAATCCCGCCGCAGGGGCCGCGGTGACGATCGACGGCTTCACGATCCACGGCGGCTGGGCGGGAGGCACAGGCTACCCGAACAACTCCGGCGGCGGAATCCTGATCAACGCCGGCAACGTGATCGTGGCCAACTGCACCTTCACGGAGTGCTATGCATTCTTTGGGGCCGCCATCGGCATCGGTGCCGGCACGTCGGTGGCGGTCGTCCACTGCAGCTTCCGCAACAACGACGCGTACGGCGGGTTCGGCGGCGGCATCGATTCGTCGGTGAGCAATACGACCGTGGCCAACTGCCTGTTCCGCGACAACAGCGCCTGGGAAGGCGGCGCGATTCGGCTTTACTTCGGAGGGACGATCGTCAACTGCACGGTGACCAGGAACACCGTCACCAATTCCCTGGACCCGACCGCCGGCGCCGTGAACTGCGAATGGGGCGCGCTGTCGGTCGTCAACAGCATCGTCTGGGGCAACACGCACAACGGCCAGCCGGGCGAGCTCAAGGCGGGCACGAATGGCACTATCGCTGTCAGCTACAGCGACGTGCGCGGCGGTCATGCCGGCACGGGCAACATCGACGCCGATCCGTACTTCTTCAAGACCGAGTATGACAGCGACTACCGCTTGCAGCCGTTTTCGGCCTGCACGGACGCGGGCAACAACGCTGCGTTGCCGGCGGACGTGGCCGACGTCGACCGCGATGGTGACTTCGCGGAGAGCCTGCCGATCGACTGGCTCGGCCGGGCCCGCGTGGCAGATGGCAATGGGGATAGCACGGCGACGGTGGACATGGGCGCATTCGAGTATGTACCCGGCTCGGAGACGCTGTCCACGGTTACGGTCGTGATCGATCCGAGCCCGTCGGGCTCGGTAACCGGCCCGGGGATAGCTTGTCCGAGCAGCTGTACGCAGCAGTACATCGTCGGCAGTCGTGCGACGCTGACGGCCACGTCGGACAGCAACGGAATCTTCGACACGTGGGATGGGTGGGACTCGAGCCCGACGTACACCGTCTGGGTCGGCCCTGACGATCAGACGGTCACGGCGTACTTCACAATGCCGCAACCGGGTGTAGTGATCGGCGTGACGCCGACGGCCCACGACTTCGGTGAAATCGAGCCGGGCCATGAGTCGGACAACGATTTCATCGTTCGCAACCTGGGGACGGAGCCGTTGGTATTGGGTGACATCCTGCCGCCCACCGCGCCGTTCACGCTGGAGTGGGACAATTGCTCCGGCGTGACGCTGACGACGGGGCAAGCCTGCACGGTCACGGCTGGTTTTCATCCCGGCGAGGACGACTACGGCCATCTCAGTAGCAACTTCGCCATTCCGTCCAACGATCCGGACAACAACCCGTTCGTCGTTCAACTCTCCGGCATCGTCTATCGTGATGCCGACGGTGACCAGACGTCGGATGAGGATGAACAAGGTCCGTACCACAACGATGAAGAGTACGACGGCAACGGCGACGGCGAGCCGGACTGGCAGCAAAGCAACGTCGTCTCGATGCCGCGCGCGGACGGCGCTGGCTATGCGACGATCGCTGTACCCGAGATGACCGGCCACTTCCGGTATTCGGACAGCCTGCCACTGACCTACTGGACCGATGATGACGAGTACCCCGACCCGCCGGCCGGCGTGTCCTTCCTGCAGGGTCTGTACAAGTTCCGCCTGGAGCTGGCGCCGGACACGACCACGGCGGTGGTGACGATGTACCTGCCGGCCAACACGTATCCGTCGCGCTACTACCAGTTCACGGATGCCGAGAAGGACAACTATCGCTGGTACGAGTTCAACTACATTAATCCAACTGGCGCACAGATCAGCGCGAATGTCGTCACGCTGCGCTACGTGGACGGCGAACGCGGGGATGACGACCGTGACGAGCCGGACGGGTACATCGTCGGCGTGGGCGGCCCCGGGTGGCGGGCGGGCGACGACGACGACGGCGACGGGATCATCTCGACCGTGGACAACTGCCCGTTCACGTTTAACCCGAATCAGGCGGACTCGGACGGCGATGGGGTTGGCAACACCTGTGACGGCTGCCCCAACAACCCGAACAAGACCACGCCAGGGATTTGCGGGTGTGGAGCCGCCGACACCGACATCGACGGCGACCAGGTCCCGGATTGCCAGGACGGTTGCGACAATGACCGGTTCAAGACCGACCCCGGGGTTTGCGGGTGCGGTGTGGCGGACGTCGACACGGACAGCGACGGAACGATGGACTGCGCGGACGGCTGCCCGGACAACCCCGACAAGACCGCACCGGGCGCCTGCGGGTGTGATGTCGCGGACACCGATACCGACGGCGACGGCGTCGCTGACTGCGTGGACAACTGCCCGGCAGTGGCCAACGCCGACCAGGCGGATGCGGACAGCGATGGTAACGGCGACGCCTGTGATCCACCCGCCGATGAGGACGGCGTACCCGATGCGATCGAGGACGGCGCTCCCAACGGCGGCGATGGCAACAACGACGGCGTGCCGGACAGTACGCAGCCCAACGTCACTTCGCTGCCGAATACCGAGGGCGCCTACGTTACGCTGGCCGTGCCCGAGGGGCTGGGTTTGGCGAACGTGGCGGCGACGGACAACCCCTCGCCAGGCGACATGCCGATGGGCGCGGAGTTCCCGGCGGGCTTCCTGACCTTCGAGGTAACGGGTCTGGAGCCGGGGGCGTCGGTCGCGGTACAGATCATCCTGCACACGCCGCCCGAGAGCGGGGTCAACAGCTACTGGAAGTATGGCGCGACGCCGGATCTGGCAGCGGCGCACTGGTATGAATTCATGTTCGACGGCACGACCGGCGCGGAAATCGCCGGTAACCTGATCACGCTGCATTTCCAGGACGGCGCGCGCGGCGATGCGGACGTCACCGCGGATGGCGTGGTGACCGATCCAGGCGCGCCGGCGTTGTACACCGGCGACGACAGCGGCCAGGACATCCCGGGGCTATGCGGGGCCGGGGCCTGCGGGGCGGGGGTCGTGGGCTACGTGCCCATGACCCTGGCGGGCATCGGCGTGCTGAAAATGCGTCGCAAACTGCGGCGCGGGTAACCGCAGAGTTCGTGGCGCCGGGCATCCGGCCAAGCCGCGGTCATTCATGCCGCAGCGCATCGATGGGATGGATGATCGCGGCTTTGAACGCCGGAATGATGCCGAAGAAGATCCCGACGCCGGCGCTGAAGCTCAGCGCGAGCCCGACGGACCAGAGTGGCACCTTGACCTGCACCATGCTGGGATGCAGCGACGCGACGTAGCTGATCGCGTAGCCGAGCCCGATGCCGATGGCGCCGCCGACCGTGCTCAGCACGACGGCCTCGGTCAGGAACTGCAGCAGGATATCGCGGCGGTGCGCGCCGACGCTCTTGCGCAGGCCGATCTCGCGCGTGCGTTCGGTGACCGAGACCAGCATGACGTTCATGATGCCGATGCCGCCGACGAGCAGGGAGATGCTGACGATGCCCGCCAGCACGCTGGTCGCGACGAGCCGCACCTTGTGAAATTCCTGCAGCACCTGGTCCTGCTTGAAGATCCCGAAGTCGTTCGCGTCGCCGGCCTTCAGACCGTGGCGCTGCCGCAGGATGCGCACGAGCTGACCTTCAGCCTCCGGGATGTCGCTTTCACCCATGGCCTCGACGTAGAACGCCAGGTACTTCCGTGCATAGGGATACATCTTCAGCGCGGTGGTCCAGGGAATGATCGCGGTCTGGTCCTGGTTCTCGCCCATGAAGCTGCCCTTCGACTCGAGCAGCCCGACGACCTGGAAACGCTGGCCGTCGATGTGCACATAATCGCCGACCACCGACTCGTCGCACTCCAGCTTCCGCAGCACCTCGCGGCCCAGCACGCACACGGGCGCGCCGGCCTCCACGTCCACCGCCCCGAAGAATCGGCCCGTGTCCACGTAAAAGTTGCGGATCGCCTGGAAGAAGTCGTTCGTCCCACGCAGCTCGACGCCCGTCAGTTGCTGGCGCCCGTACTCGATCGTCGCGTTGCTCCACACGACCGGCGACGTCCGGCGGATGGCGCCGGCGTTGGCTTCGACCGCCTGGATGTCCTCGATGGTCATCTCCGCGCGGCGGAGGAACTCACCGCGTGGCCCGCGCAGCCACTCCGGATACACCACCATCATGTTCGTGCCCAGCCCGCGCAGGAAGTTCGTGACGTAATCGCCAAACCCCACGACCATCGAGACCACGCTGATGATCGATGTGACCGCGATGATGATACCCAGCACCGTCAGCAGCGAGCGCGCCTTGTTCGCCCAGATCTGCACGAGCGCGGTGGCGACGTTGCCGGCGATCGCCCCGATGCGATCGGGGATGTAGAGCAGCACGCTGACCGCGACCTGCAGGGCTCTCATGCCGTCACCACCGCCGTCGGCGCCGGCCGCGCCGCCGGTTTCACCATATCTTCGATGATGCGCCCATCCTTCAGCCGCACGATCCGCCGGCAGTGCCGCGCGATGTCATCCTCGTGCGTGACGACGATGATGGTCTGCCCCTCGTCGTGCAGTCGGTCGAACACGCTCATGATCTCTTCGCCCGTGGCGCTGTCGAGATTGCCGGTGGGCTCGTCCGCCAGAATGAGCGCCGGCTGTTGTGCCAGGGCGCGAGCCAGCGCGACGCGCTGCTTCTGACCACCGGAAAGCTGGTTGGGGTGGTGATGCGCCCGGTCCAGCAGGTTCACGCGGGCGAGCGCCTCCAGGGCCCGCTGGCGCCGGTGGCGCGTGCGCGTGTACGTCAGCGGCAACTCCACGTTCTTGAGCGCCGTCGTCCGCCCCAGCAACTCGAACGACTGAAAGACGAAGCCGATCAACCGGCCGCGAATGTTCGCCAGCCGCGACTGTGACAGCTTCGAGACGTCCTGGCCGCGCAACCGATACGTGCCGCTGGTGAGCACATCCAGGCAGCCGAGGATGTTCATCAGCGTGCTCTTGCCGCTGCCGGAGTGGCCCATGATGGCGACATACTCGTTCTCGTGAATGGTGAGCGTGACGCCGCGCAGCGCCTGCACCAGCACCGTTCCGACCCGGTAGGTCTTGTGCAGGTCGATCAGCTCGATCACCGGCGGGCCGTTGTGTTCAGCGCCGGTCATGCTCACTCCTTGCTGCGCGCATGGGCGCCGGCGCTGGTCTCGGTCGCCGTGTCGACTTCGGTATTGTCATCCCCGTCCTCGGCCGGCTGGCTCGTTGCCACTGCCGTGGCCGTCACGGCCGGCTTCTCCTGGATCTTCAGCGGCGAGCCGTCCTTGAGCTGATCGAGGCTACGGTAGGGTCCGGTCACGATCTTGTCGGTCAGCGCCAGGCCCTTGGTGATCTCCACGCTGGTGGCGTCATTCACGCCTGTCTCGACGAGCACCGGGCGCGCCTTGCCATCCACCGCGCAGAAGATGAGCTTGATGTACTCCGCCAGGTTCTGGCGTGCCTCCGGCGCCGGCGTCTGCGCATCGAGCTCCTTGATGAGCGACTCGGGCAGGTCGCGCCGCTTCCGGTACACCACCGCCTGGATCGGCACGGTCAGGGCGTCCGCGCGCCGGGCGACCTCGAGCTCCACGTTGGCGGTCATGCCCGGCTTCACGCGCGGGTCCGACCCGGTGATCAGCACGAGCGTCTCGAAGGTGACCACGTCGCGGCCGGCCGGCTTCGTGCCCTTGGTACCCACGCGCAGCACGCTGCCGGCCACGCTCCGCCGGGTGTCGGATTGCAGGTAAATCCGCGCGGTCTGGTCCGGCGCAACCAGCGGCGCATCGGCCTCGTCCACGCGGCAGCGCACCTGCATCTTCGACAGGTCGCTGATGACCATGATGCGCGTGCCGGGGTTGTTCATCGTGCCGGTGATCACCACCTCGCCCTGTTTGGCGAAGCGCTGGGCAATGACGCCGTCAATCGGGGCCGTGATGACCGTCTTGGCCAGGTCCTCGCGCGCCGACTGCAGCCCGGCCTCCGCCTCGATCAGCTCCTGCTTGCGCATCTCGACCGCCGCCTGGGCACTGATCAGTGCCGTGCGGTAATTGGCGACTTCCATTGGCGATGTCGCCTGCGTCTCGCGCAGCCGCTGCTGCTGCTCCCAGTCACGCTCGGCGCGCTCCAGGTCGGCCTCGGACTGCTTAATGAGCGCGTGCAGCTTTCCCACGTTCGCCTCGCACGACAGCACGCGCGCCCGGTACGCCGCATCGTCCAGCCGGCACAGCAGGTCACCGGCATGCACCGCGTCGCCCTCCTCGACCGGCATCTCCAGGATTTTGCCCATGACCTCGGAGCTGATATCCACCTCGGAGAACGCTTCGACCTCACCCGGCGCCTGTACCGTCCGGATGATGTCGCGCTGCTCCGGGAGGGCCGCATCGACCTGTACCTCCAGCTCGCGCGCCACGTGCAGCAGGCTCTTGCCATCCTGCGTGCGCGTGTAGTCGTTGAGCATGTAGATCCCGCCCACGACCGCACCCAGCACCACGATGCCGATGATTGTTTTCATCTGCCTCTCCGATTCACGCGGCTGGCGTTCCCCCAGGCGGCCCCGCCGGCACCAGCGCGGCCGCGAGCCCGGCCCGCGCGCCGGCCGCAACCAGCCACGCCAATCCACACATCAGCCAGGCGCGCCACCCCGGCAACTGGGCGGTGGCGTGGAGCCCGACGAGCGCCACCAGCCAGTACCAGATCACGAAGGGGTCCAGCGCCCGCAACGCCCCGGTCGCGGCTCCCAGGGCCGCCGGGCTGGCGCGCAGAAAATCCGGCCACAGTTGCACCAGGGGGGCAAGCGACGTGTCCACCGCCAGCGTCCGGTAATGCAGCATGAGCACGAGCTGGAGCACCAGCCGCGCCACGTCGATGAAGCCAGCGTACACCACGATGGTCAGGAGTGTATGCCACTCGGGCTTGCGGCCGGTCAGCGCCACCACGCCGTACAGCGTTGCGGCGATCAGCAAGGTCGCGCTGAGCGCCTTCGCCGGCTCGGCGACGACTACCCGCATCCTGGTCAGCAGCTTCTGGAATTCGCCCTGCTTGATCTCCTGCTCGTACAGCTCGCGCAGGGTCGAACGCTCGACGACGTCGCGCTGCATGGCATCGATCCGGGCGATGGAGTCGCGCACCTGCTGGTCGATCTCGCGGTCGATCAGGCCTGTCTCAACTGTCGCGTAGCCGATCAGCGTGACGACCGTCAGGAGAATCAGCAGGGGCCAGCGCCACGCGGGGACATCCTCGACCCGCGCAAACAGCCGCCGCGGCGCCACCCACACGAGCGGAATGTCGCGGATGCTGACAGTGCGACGCGCTACGGTCTCGATGATCTCGGCCAAACCGGTGTCCTCGTCCGGGCCGGGCCCCACGTCGTGCCGTTGCGACGTTGCCGCTGTCTCACCCTGGCACGGGGCCATTATAGATCGTCAGCGGCGCCACACGGGGGTATTCGACGGTGACTCCGCCGTATTACGCCTCCGCCGACAATTTCCGACAGCCGACGGGCCGGGGAGTTGCCCCGGCCCGCATGCCGGCGTGGAGGACACCGGCTCGGTCCCCGGCCTGCGCGTCGTTTGAGTGCGACGCAATCGCTCGGTAAGATGCCGCGCGCGGACGCGCTGCGTCGGTCCGTGGGCGCAGGCCGGCCACTTCCGGCGCAGCGGCCCATTGAGGTATACGGCGAACGGCCCCGCGACCCGCACCGCCGGACGCGGTTTTCGAGGACGTGGCATGTCCGACAGCCGGCCGACCGGCGAGAAGCAGCAGGCCGCGGCGGATGAACTGGTGCCGCTGGTGTACCACGAGCTGCGGGCGCTGGCGCACCGCTACTTCCGTAACCAACGCGCCGACTTGACCTTACGTCCGACGGACGTGGTCGACGAGGCGTGTCTGCACCTCATCGAACACACGCGCGGGCAGTACCAGAGCCCCGAACACTTCCGGGCCGTCGCCACCCGGAAGATCTGGCAGGTGCTCATCGATCATCTGCGCAAACGCCGGGCGCGCAAGCGCGGCGGCCCGCAGCGTGCCGGAGGCGCGGCGGGGCGCGAGCCGGCGGCGGCCTGGCAGCGCGTCGCACTGGATACGCTGGCGGTCGCATGGCATGATCGCAGCATCGACCTGCTCGATCTGGCCGGCGCGCTGGAGGAGCTGGGGGCGGCGTATCCGCGTCCGCGCGAGGTGGTCATGCTGCACTGGTTTGGGGGCCTGACGTACGCGGATGTCGCCGGCCAGCTTGGCGTCAGCGCGAGCACCGTCGAGAAGGACTTCCGGTTTGCACTCGCGTGGCTGAACCGTCGCCTGGCGGGAGCGCGGGAACATGCCGGCTGAGTTTCACCTCCTGGTGCAGCAGGTCCTCGAGGCGGCGGTGCGTCTCGCGCCCGCCGACCGCGGCCTTTTCATCGAGCGCGCCTGCGCCGGCAACCAGCGCCTGCGCGACGAAGTCTGCTCGCTGCTGCCGCATTACGAGCAGGTGCGCGACTTCGAGCCGCGCCGGCCGGAGGGTGCGACGTGGCGCATGCCCGGTACGACGACCTTCTCACGCGCCGGCGACGAAGCGGCGGCCGACGCCGAGCAGGAGCCGGAGCCGCCCTTCATGGTGGGGCGCTACACGGTCCTGAGCATCATCGGGCGCGGCGGCATGGGCGTGGTCTATCGCGCGCTCGACGCAACGCGCCCGGGGTTCTTCGCGGCCGTCAAGCTTCTGGCGGCCGGGCTGGCCACGCCGCAGGATCGCTCGCGTTTTCGCATGGAGGAGGAGATCCTGCATCGTCTGTGCCATCCCGGGATCGCGCGCTTCCTCGATTGCGGCGAGTGGCACACCCGGCAGCGCGTGCGGCCGTACTTCGTCATGGAATACATCGAGGGCCAATCGCTGCTGAAGTACGCCGCCGCCCGCGGCCTGGACGTGCGCCAGCGGCTGGGGTTGCTGGTACAGGTGTGCGCGGCCGTCGAGTTCGCGCACCGGCGCGGCATCGTGCATCGTGACCTGAAGCCCGACAACATCCTTGTTGAGCCGTCCGGCCAGCCCAAGGTGCTGGACTTCGGGCTCGCCCAGTTCGTCGCTGCACAGCCGACCGCACGCGGCGCCGAGGTTCCGCAGTTTGCGGGCACCCCGCGCTACGCCAGCCCGGAGCAGTTGACCGGGCGTGTCGCTGAGCTTACGCCGCGTTCCGACGTGTACACGTTGGGGCTGGTCGCGCACGAATTGCTGACGGGGACGCTGCCGGCTCCGACCACGGGCGATGCGCCCGTGAACCTCGCGGCCGTTCGAGCTGAGCCGGGCATCGATGCCACGGAATCCAGCTTCATGGCGCGCCTGGCCGAGGTCCTGCGCGTCGCTCTGCGCCGGGATGCCGAGGCACGCTACGCGACCGCGGGTAGTTTCGGCGCGCAGTTGGAGCAACTGCTCGCCGAAGGCACGCCGGTGTCGCCGTGGGCGGCATTCAAGAGCCGCCTGGCACGGTTGTTCGCGCGGCCGGCCCCGCCGGAGGACGCCGCGAGCCGGCCTCTGGCGGCGGTCCTGCGCAAACGGGTAGCACTGGCCATGAAATCAGCGGAGGAGCCGGCGTCCACTCCGGAGCGTGCAGACGACGACCCGCCACCCGGCCCCTCGGCTGCGCAGGATAAGGGTGATGAGCGGACGTAACGCTTCGACGGCTGACGCTTGCCTCGTTCCATCCCTGGAAGCGCGGGGAGCACTGTCAGGCACGCGTCCCGCACGAAAGGCGAGCCCAGCCGCATGATCAACCTGGATGCGTATGCGGGTCCCGCGGCCGGCCTGGCAACCTCCGTCCTGTGGTCGTTCACGACGTTGTTCTTCACGGCGGCGAGCCGACGTCTGGGCGCGACCAAGGTCAACGCGCTGCGTATTCTCCTGGCGATGTGCTGGTTGACGCTGCTGCATCGGCTGCTCAGCGGCGTTTGGGTGCCCGCGGCCAGTCACCACCAGCTCGTGCTGCTGGCCCTGTCGGGGCTGGTCGGCTTGAGCCTGGGTGACTGGGCGCTGTTTACGGCGTACGTCAGCATTGGCCCACGCCTCACGGCGCTGCTCTCCACCACGGCCCCGATCTTCGCCGCCCTGTTCGCCTGGCTCACGCTGGGTGAGACGTTGAGCGGTCTGTCGTGGCTGGGCATGGTCGTGACCATTGCCGGCGTGGCTTGGGTGGTGTTCGAACGGCCGGCACGCGGCGCATACGTCATGCCGGCGCGCTGGGGCAGCGGCGTAATCCTGGCGGTGCTGGCGGCCGCGTGCCAGGCGGGGGGGTACCTGTTGAGCAAGGCCGGCATGGGGCACGGCTGGCTGCCAGAGGCGGCACGCATGGCCCCGCTGGACGCGACACTCATCCGCATGGTCTTCGCCGCGGTCTTCGTTCTGCCGATGCTGTTGTGGCTGGCTGCGCGGCGGAGAACCGGCCCGCCGCCGGGGATGATCCAGACCGACCGCGCGGCGCGCCGGGCCGGCTATCTGTTCATGGTGGGCGGATCGATCGTCGGACCGACCCTGGGAATCTGGATGTCCCTGATCGCCGCGGACAAGGCGCCGCTCGCGGTGGCGCAGACGCTGTGCTCGCTGTCGCCGGTCTTCATCCTGCCGCTCGTGATGTGGATTCACAGGGAGCGTGTGAGCGTGCGGGCGGCGCTCGGGGCCCTCATTGCGGTGGGCGGGGTGGTGCTGTTGTCTTTGGCCGCGGCACATGGCGGCCGCCCCTGACCGTCAACCAGCCGCGCGTCCGCACCAGAAAGACAGCACCAGCAACGCGAATACCACGGTCGTGATGACCACGTACGTCCGTTCGCGCAGGTAGGCAAACCCGACGGTGGATGCGGCCACGCGCGCCACGGGCGTGGCAACCAATAGCAGCAAGCCGACGACCACGACCGCCTGACCGCGCAGTTGGCGCAGCCCATGCACAACTTGCGTAAGCGTGCGCGGAAACGCGGCCCCCGGTTTCGTGAGCCGCGCCAGCTCAGATGGCGACGTCAGATAGTCGGGGTGGTGTACGAAGCTCAGCAGCGTGCCAGCGACAATGATCGCCAAGCTCGTCACGACACCGACGCGCAGGATCTTGCTGATCATGAGCTCGACGCGGCGGAGTCGCTTGGCGTAGTCGGCCGCGGTGCGATCCTCGTTCATGCCCACGTAACACCTCTCCACAACATCTCCAGTGCCACGCAAAGCAGAACCGCGATGAAGAGCCAGCGCACGGCGCGACGCTGCAGGCGACCGAGCAGCCGGGCGCCGGCCGTAGCGCCGAGCAGCACGCCCGCCGCCACCGGTGCCGTGACGAACGGATCGATATCGCCGCGGGCGAAGTACACGCCCGCACTGGCCGCGGCGGTCACGCCGATCATGAAGTTGCTCGTGCCAGTCGAGACCTTGATCGGCAGGCGCATGGCGAGGTCGAGGGCCGGCACCTTGAGCACGCCGGAGCCGATGCCGAGCAGGCCGCTGACGGCGCCGGCGACGTACATGAGCAGCAACCCGAGCCTCGTGCGCGTGACCTGATACGTGACGGTCGTGTCCTGGGCGGCGTCGAAGTACGAGCCGTGCAGCCGCAGGCGGTCGGCGAGCGGATCGGGCGGAATCGCGCCGGGCGTGCGGGCGTGATGATGGCGGATCATTTCAAGCGCCGAGTAGCCCATCAGCACGCCGAAGATGATGAACAGCCAGCGCCCGCCGATGATGCCGGCGAGGAACGCGCCGCTCAGGGCGCCGCTGGTGGTGGCGATCTCCAGGAGCAACGCCACCCGCAGATTCGTCATGCGCTCGCGCACATATGCCGCCGCGGCGCCGCTGGACGTGGCGATGACGGAGACGATGGACGCGCCGATCGCGTAGCGGATGTCGATCCCCAGGAGCAGCGTGAGCGCGGGCACGACGATAATGCCACCGCCCAGGCCGAGCAGCGCGCCCAGAACTCCCGCGACAATGGCGATCCCGAAAGCGGCCAGCGTGAGTTCGAGGGGCGTCACATCATGATCTATAGTCCGCCGCGCGGGCTGTGACAACACCCGGCGTCAGGGTCGCCCGATGCGGCGGCTGGGCCCCATTGGTGGGACGCCGAAAATGGTGCCCTCCGCCGTGAGCCGCTGCTGCGGATGGCGGCGCATTTCCTCGATGGTGGGGGGAATGCCGGTGGTCGTTACTTGCCGCTCGTAGAACTCGCAGACGGTGTTGACGGCGACCTGCGGATCGTCGGTCACGGTGAAGAGATGCAGGTCCTCGGGCGAAATTGTGGCGTGTCTCTCCAGCAGCGTCGCGCGCATCCAGTCGATCATTGGGTCCCAGAACTCGCTGCCCACCAGCACGATCGCCATCGGCGGCGCCTTGCCGGTTTGCACGAGCGTCATGGTCTCGAAGAACTCATCCAGCGAGCCGAACCCGCCCGGCAGGCAGATCGTCCCGACGGCGTACTTCAGAAACATGACCTTGCGCACGAAGAAATAGTGGAAATCCAACGCGATGTTCTGGTACGGGTTCGGCTCCTGCTCCAGCGGCAGGGCGATGTTCAGCCCGACGCTCTTGCCGCCGGCCTCGGTCGCCCCCTTGTTCGCGGCTTCCATGATGCCGGGGCCGCCGCCGGTGATGACGGCATAATTACGTTCGGCGAGCAGGCGGGCACATTCGACGGCGAGGTTGTAGTAGCGGTGGCCGGGCGGCGTGCGGGCGGAGCCGAAGATCGAGACCGCCGGCCCAACGTGGGCCATGACTTCAATGCCTTCGACGAATTCCGCCATGATGCGGAAGATCCGCCAGGTTTCCTCGGCGGCGGTTTGGGGGGAGAACTCGCGATCAGCCATGTGATAACCTCGCTGCACGCCGCCGGGGGAGCGGGGTGCGTCCACTGATTCTACGGCCGGGGCCGAGGCGGGACGAGCCCGGCGGATGCGACCAGACAGCAGAGGACGCCGACGGTGCCGTAAGCGAGCCGAGTGTCCACCGGGGGCCTGAGGGCGGATACGTCTGCCATGGTCGGTGTGCCAAGCGTCAGAGCCCCGAGCGTCAGCGGGTGGGTTCCAGCGAATCGCATCCGACCGGGAACCCGCCCACTGGCGCTCGGGGCTTCGTCTTCGCGGCTCCGTGCCTTCGTGCCTTCTGCTTACACGTAGCTGTTCAGCGTCTTCATGTAATTTGCACGCTCGAAGGCCGCGGGGTCGGGGCAGGACTTCTGGCTCATGCTCCCCTTCATCTGGGCGACGGACTCGTACTCCTTCTCTTCCATCCACGCGCTCATGTCCTTGAGCATCGTGGCCAGCTCACGCGTGCCCTTGCGGAGCAGCACAGAGCAGAGCTGCACGACATCCGCACCGGCCATCAGCATCTTGAGCGCGTCGCGGCCCGTGCTGATGCCGGTCGTCGCCGCCAGGCTCGCCTTCACGTGCCCGTGCAGAATCGCGATCCAGCGCAGCGGCAAACGCATCTCGTGCGGCGTGCTGAGCACGAGGTCGGGCCGGACTTCCAGGTTGTCCAGGTCGATATCCGGCTGGTAGAAGCGGTTGAACAGCACGAGGCCGTTCGCGCCGGCTTCGTCGAGGCGCTTGGCCATCGCCGCCGTCGCGCTGAAATATGGGCTGAGCTTCATCGCGATCGGGATTTTGACGTGGCTCTTGACCGCCTTGAGGATCTGCACGTAGCGGTTCTCGACATCCGGAGCGTGCAGCGTGGGGTCGGTGGCGATGTAGTAGACGTTCAGCTCGATGCCGTCGGCTCCGGCCTGCTCCAACTTCTGGGCGTAGTCCACCCAGCCGCCGACGGTCACGCCGTTCAAGCTGGCAATGACGGGGATCTCGACGGCCAGCTTGGCCTTACGGATGTGCTCGAGGTACTCGTCCGGACCGAGGCGGTAATCCTCGGTGTCGGGGAAGTAGGTCAACGACTCGGCGAAGCTCTCCGTGCCCTGGGTCGTCAGGTGGTCGAGCTCCGCGGCCTCGTGGCTGATCTGCTCCTCGAAGAGCGAATGCAGCACGACGGCAGACGCGCCGGCGTCTTCCAGCTCGCGGATCGAATCGACGCGCGAGGTCAGCGGGCCGGCCGCAGGCACCAGGGGGTTCTTGAGCTTGAGACCCATGTACGTGGTCGCGAGGTTCATCGTACGGTTTCCTTTCTATAGCCGGCTGGCAGCCGGGGTCGATCCGTTCAACTGGCCCGCGGTCCGCTACTCGCCGCCGCCGGCCGGCTCGCCGTGGCCGTTGCCGCCCACCGTATGCATGGCTGCCATCTGCTCGTAAAGGCTCCACCGCCGGGCGACGTCGTGCCGCGCCAGCTCGAGCAGCCGCTTCGCCTCTTCCGGCTTGCTCTTGGTAAGCATCTTGAATCGCGTCTGCTGGTAGGCGAAGTCCTCGTAGGGCAGGGTGGGCTTCTTCGAGTCGAGCTGCAGCGGGTTCTTGCCCTGCGCGGCAAGCTCGGGGTTGAAGCGGAACAGGGGGAAGTGCCCGCTCTCGACGGCCCGCTTCTGCGTGTCCAGGCCGGTCCGCATGTTGATGCCGTGCGCGATGCAGTGGCTGTACGCGATGATCAGCGACGGCCCGTCGTACGCCTCGGCCTCGATAAACGCCTTCACCGTCTGCGCGTCGTTCGCGCCCAGCGCCACCGTGGCCACGTAGATGTGCCCGTACGTCATGGCGATCATCGCCATGTCCTTCTTGCCCATCGGCTTGCCGCCGGCGGCGAACTTCGCGACCGCCCCGCGCGGCGTGGATTTCGAGCACTGGCCGCCCGTGTTCGAGTACACCTCGGTGTCGAGCACCAGCACGTTGACGTTGCGGCCGCAGGCGAGCACGTGATCGAGGCCGCCGTAGCCGATGTCGTAGGCCCAGCCGTCGCCGCCGACGATCCAGACGCTCTTGCGGACGAGCATGTCGGCCATTTCGAGCAGGTACTTCGCCTCGGGTGACTTGCTGCCGGCCAGCTTGGATTTCAAGGCGGCGACGCGCTTGCGCTGTGCGTCGATCTCGGCCTCGCCCTTCTGCGACGCGTTGAGCAGGCCGTCTGCCAGGTCGGCGCCGATTTCGCCGCGCAGCCGCGTGACCAGCTCGCGGGCGTATTCGGCGTGCTTGTCGATGGTCAGCCGATAGCCGAAGCCAAACTCGGCGTTGTCCTCGAACAGCGAGTTGCACCACGCCGGACCGCGGCCGTCCTTGTTGATCACCCAGGGTGCCGTGGGCAGGTTGCCACCGTAGATCGACGAGCAGCCGGTGGCGTTGGACATGATGGCGCGGTCGCCGAAGAGCTGGGTGAGCAGCTTGATGTAGGGTGTTTCGCCGCAGCCAGCGCACGCGCCGGAGTACTCGAACAGCGGCTGGAGGAACTGCGAGCCCTTGACGCTGTTGATGCGCACCTTGCTGCGATCGACCTCGGGCAGGCCGAGGAAGAACTCGTAGTTCGCGCGCTCGCTCTCACGCAGCGGCGGCTGGAAGGCCATGTTGATGGCCTTCAGCCGGGCTTCCTGCTTGTTCTTGGCGGGGCAGACCTCGACGCAGGCGCCGCAGCCGGTGCAGTCCTCGGGGGCGACCTGCACGGTCATCACGTAGTTTTCGAACTCCTTGCCGATGTACTTCTTCGACTTGAAGGTCGGGGGGGCGTTCTTGAGCAGCGCAGGATCGTAGGCCTTCAGGCGGATGGCCGCGTGCGGGCAGGCGATCGCGCACTTGCCGCACTGGGTGCAGACGTCCGGGTCCCAGACGGGGATTTCCATCGCGATGTTGCGCTTCTCCCAGCGCGTGGTGTAGGTCGGGAAGGTGCCGTCCACCGGCAGCTTGCTGGTGGGCAGCTCGTCACCTTGGAACACGATCATGGGACCGAGCACGTCCTTGACGAACTCGGGCGCCTCTTCGGGCACGGCCGGCCGCATCGGGACGTTGCTGGTCGGCTTGGCCGGGACCGGAATCTCGTACATGTTGGCGAGCGTCTGGTCCACGGCGGCCCAGTTCTTCTTGACGACTTCCTCGCCCTTCTTGCCGTATTCCTTCTTGATGGACTTCTTGATGGCCTCGATGGCCTCTTCTCGCGGCAAGACGCCGGAGATGGCGAAGAAGCAGGTCTGCATGATGGTGTTCACGCGGCCCCCCATGCCGGTTTCCTTGGCCACGTGGTAGGCGTCAATCGCGAAGACCTTGAGCTTCTTGTCGATGATGTCCTGCTGGACCTTGCGCGGGATCCGATCCCAGGTCTCGTTTTGCGGGAAGGGGCTGTTGAGCAGGAAGACGGCGCCAGGGACGGCGGTCTTCAGCATGTCGTACTTCTCGAGGAAGGCCCAGTTGTGGCAGGCGACAAAGTTGGTCGCGGTGATCAGGTAGGATGAACGGATCGGCTTGGGGCCGAAGCGCAGGTGCGAGACCGTCATCGAGCCGGCTTTCTTCGAGTCGTAGACGAAGTAGCCCTGGGCGTAGTTGTCGGTGTCCTCGCCGATGATCTTGATCGAGTTCTTGTTGGCGCCGACGGTGCCGTCCGAGCCGAGGCCGTAGAACATCGCGCGGACGACGCTCTTGTCCTCGGTCACGAAGTCCGGATCGAAGGGCAGGCTCGTGTGCGTGACGTCTTCCTGGATACCGATCGTGAACTGGTTTTTCGGCTGCGCGGCGGCGAGGTTGTCGTAGACGGCCTTCACCATCGGTGGTGAGAACTCCTTGCTGGACAGGCCGTAGCGGCCGCCGACGATGTGCTTGAGCGCGGCCGGCCGCTTGCCGCAGGCGCAGGCTTCGCCGAAGCCGGTCATCACGTCCTTGTAAAGCGGCTCGCCTTCGGCGCCGGGCTCCTTCGTGCGGTCCAGGACGGCGATGGCTTTCACGGTCTGGGGCAGGACGTCGAAGAGGGCGGCGGGCACGAACGGGCGATACAAGCGGACCTTGACGAGGCCGACCTTCTCGCCGCGGGCGGTCAGGTAATCCACCGTCTCGTGCGCGGCCTCGGCACCGGACCCCATGATGACGATGACGCGTTCGGCATCCGGAGCGCCGACATAGTCGAACAGGTGATACTGCCGGCCGACAACCTTGGCAAAGCGGTCCATGACGCGCTGCACGACCTCGGGGCAGCGGGCATAGAACGGGTTGACGGTCTCGCGGGCCTGGAAGAAGACGTCGGGGTTCTGGGCGGAGCCGCGGAGCTTGGGTCGGTCGGGCGTGAGCGCGCGGGCGCGGTGCGCCGCGACGGCGTTCTCGTCGAGCATGGCGCGCATGTCGTCCGCGGTGAGCTCCTCGATCTTTGCGACTTCGTGCGAGCTGCGGAAGCCGTCGAAGAAGTGCATGAACGGCACGCGGCTTTCGAGCGTCACGGCGTGCGTGATGAGGGCCATGTCCATGATTTCCTGGACGGAGCCGGAAGCAAGCATGCCGAAGCCGGTGGACCGGCAGGCCATCACGTCGCTGTGGTCGCCGAAGATGCTCAAGGCGTGCGTCGCGACGGTGCGGGCGGTGATGTGGAAGACGGTCGGGAGCAACTCGCCGGCCATCTTGAACATGGTCGGGATCATGAGGAGCAGCCCCTGGGACGCGGTGAACGTGCACGTCAGGGCGCCCGTGGACGCCGCCCCGTGCACGGCAGCGCACGCGCCGCCCTCGCTCTGCATCTCCGCGACGTGGGGGATGGTGCCCCAGATGTTGGTTTGACCCAGGGCGGACCACTCATCGGCCCACTCACCCATCGGGGACGAGGGCGTGATCGGGTAGATGGCGATGACCTCGCTCACTTTGTGGGCGACATGGGCCGCGGCCTGGTTGCCATCGATCGTGACCATGCGACGTTTGCTCATGAGCCTGTTTCTCCCAGTTGTGCGCCCGGCCGCGATGGACCGCGGTGTGGCGCCCCGCCGGCCGCAGCCGGCCGCGTCATGCTTTGAACCGAGCCCTTGGCAGGCATACCCTGGAGTACCGCCCCGTCGCCAGGTTGGCCTTTCCCGCGCGGGCCGCTAGGCCGCCGCCGGGCCGGTGCGGCCGGCCGACGGCTCTCAGTTCTGCCAAACCAATCTGTGTAACGATTCTCGGTGCGGGATGCAAGCCGCGTGCCCTCGCCGGATGCCCGAAAACGACCGCGTGAGCGTGTGAAGGGCGGCTGGCGGTGCTGACTATGGGGAAATCCGCGCAGCCGCCGCGATGGGTGGGGCAATCTTGCACGGTGTTTGGTTAATCAATCATCAGGTATGCAACCATACTGGGGCCGCTGCCCGGCGGCGGAGCCGGCGCATGCGGTGCGCGCGGACATACCCCAGCAGCCAGCCCGCCGCACGGTCGATTCCCAGGCGTCGGCGCGTGTCTGTGCAGATGATTTCGCCGCCTGGGTTCGCAAGCCCGAGCGTGCGCACGGCTGCGTCAAGGTCGAAGTCGACATGCGACAACAGGTCGTACTTGGTCAACAGAATCAGGCGTGCGTCGCGGAAGGCGTCCGCGTACTTCGTAGTGACCAGATGTCCCCCGGCGATGCTGACGACCGCGGCGCGCACGTGTTCGCCCAGATCCGTACGCAGGTGGCAGACCGCGCCGCCAACGTCTTCGATGATAAGGAGGTCGAGCTTGGGCAGGGGCAGCTCGGCCATGCCGTGTTGCACCTGGTGGGCCGCCAGGCGGCACGCGCCATCGGTCAGAACCTGCACGACGGGAATGCCCAGAGCGGCGATCCGGCGGGCGTCACCGGCGCCGGTGGCGTCGCCCATGATCACGGCGATGTTAAGCGCGGGGCGTAGCCGCGGCAGAATGGCTTCGAGGAGCGCGGTCTTGCCTGCGCCGGTTGCACCGCCGACGCTCACGCAGATGACGCCGTGACTGTCCAGCGTCCGCCGGTTTTCGCCGGCAGCGCGAGGGTTGGGCGGCGACTGATGCACCACGGGGATGGTCATGGCGTGCTCCGCATCGTTTGAAATGCCGATCAGTTCCCGGGTCTCGGGCGGCGACAACCAGCAATGCGGCGTGCACCTGCACCCGCGTCGCGGCTCGCGAACGCGCGAACCGCGGAGTCGTTTTCGACCGCCCCTCCTGATCCGTGCCGCGCAGCGGGATCTGCTGCCGGGGCAGGATACGACGTTCGGGGCCGCGCGTCCAGCAAAAACTGTGCGGGCGCCGGCCGGGGCACGAGGCGCAAAAAGAGCCCGGCACGCCGCACGGGGGTGCGACGTGCCGGGAGGTGCAACTGCTTCCGTTACGCGGTCGGCAGGCCGCCGGCGATACCGGCCGGCCCGACGCGATGCCGCGAGACTAGTTCACGCACGTGGACACGATTCTCCAGCGGTTCCAGCCGTTCGCGCACGGATAGTACTCCGTCGCCAGGTTGCCAAGCTGGTCCACGATCGTGATCCGACCGTAGATCGTCGTGC